>JBBWWE010000116.1:0-6294 GCA_050256595.1 Planctomycetota bacterium | reverse complement strand
TTCTTCATCGTCGATGATCTGGGCTGGCAGGACACCTCACTGCGTTTACACCAGCAAGGCCCGGCGCACCGGGATGCATACCGGACTCCACAGCTGGAGCGGCTCGCCGCCGAGGGCATCACCTTCACCGATGCCTATGCTTCGTCGCCGGTGTGCACGCCGACTCGAACCAGCGTCATGACCGGCCGATCGCCGCAACAGAATCAGATCAGTTACTGGATCCTGCACAAGGATCGCGACACCGGCAGTGCCCGTGAGGGCACCACACCCCCGAACTGGAACGTCAACGGTCTCCAGCCCGACGACGTGACCCTGCCACGGCTGTTGCAAGAAGGCGGCTACCGGACCATCCACGCCGGCAAAGCGCACCTCGGAGCCAAGGGCACCGCCGGAGAAGACCCGCGCAATCTCGGCTTCGATGTCAACATCGCCGGTCACGGTGCCGGCGGACCGGCCGATTATCGCGGCCAGAGAAACTTCGCCAAGGACCCGGACCAGGCCGGAAAATCGGTCTGGGACATCCCCGGTCTGGAGAAATACCACGGCCAGGAGATCTATCTGACCGAGGCGCTGGCGCTCGAATCGGTGGCCGCCATTCGAGACGCACACCGCGACAAGAAACCGTTCTTCCTGCACTTTTCACCCTACGCAGTCCACGCACCCATCATCGCCAACCAGCGCTGGCTCGATCACTATGGTGAGTTGCCAGCGAAGGAAGCCGCCTACGCCACGATGATCGAAACGGTCGATCGAGCCCTGGGGACCCTGCGAGAGGCTCTGGAGGATCTGGAGATCCTCGACAACACCATCATCGTCTTCACCAGCGACAACGGCGGCCTCTCGGCTCATGCTCGGGATGGCAAGGCCCACACGCACAACCATCCACTCGCCAGTGGCAAGGGCTCGGCGCTGGAGGGGGGAACACGGGTTCCGCTGGTGATCCGCTGGCCCGGCAAGTTCAAGGCGAAACGACGCAGCAATATGCCGGTGATCAGTCACGACCACTTCCCGACGCTGCTGGAGATCGCTGGTATCGAATGTCCGCCAGCACATGCGAGCACCGTCGAAGGAGTCAGTCTGGTGTCATACCTGCTCGGCGACGAGCAAGCGCTCGATGGGCAACGAGCGTTGTTCTGGCATATGCCGCACTTCTGGGGCCCGCGCGGCCCTGGGATCCTGCCGTTCAGTTCGGTGCGCCAGGGACCCTGGAAACTGATCTATTACCATCATCCCGAACCGCGACGAGTGCTCTTTCATCTCGGCAAGGATCTCGGGGAAAAGCACGATCTCTCGGCACAACAGCCACAAAAGCGGGAACAATTATCAAGATTGCTGGGCGAACATCTGCGCGCCGTGAAAGCCCGGTTACCGCATCGAAATGGTGTTGAGATTCCCCATCCTGATCGCATCGACGAGGGTGTCGAGAAACCAGAGAAGCGCTAGCAGGGCGCCGCCCGCCTAGTTCTTGGCCTTGGCATACTCTTTTGCCAGAACTTGCTGGTCGGTGGCGGGTACCTGGGCGTAATGACTGAACATCATCGTGAAATCACCTTTACCACCGGACAGGGATTTCAGGCGTGAGTGATAGCCCTGCACCTCTTTCAAGGGTGCCTGACCGGAAACCTCGATGCGACCACCAGTGAGCACATTGGTGCCCTTGACGGCACCGCGCATGCCCGATAGATCTCCCGCCACATCGCCCATGCAGTCCTCGGGAACGGTGATCACAACATTGACGATCGGCTCCATGACGATGGGCTTGGCGCTATGGACGGCATCGACAAACGCCTTCCTGCCAGCGGCCACGAACGCAATTTCTTTCGAGTCGACTGGGTGGTACTTGCCGTCATAAACTGTGGCACGGACATCCTGCAACGGATGGCCAGAAACGGGGCCGCTGTCGAGTACTTCACGTATCCCTTTTTCGACCGCCGGGATGTACTGGGTTGGGATCGAGCCTCCAACGACCTCATTGGTGAACTCGAAACCGGCACCTCGCTCGAGCGGCTCGATGCGTAGATAAACCTCACCGAACTGACCCGATCCACCGGATTGCTTCTTGTGCCGAGCGTGACCCTCGGCCTTGCCGGTGATCGTTTCGCGGTAGGCGATGGACGGTAATGCGGTCTGCACCTCGACGCCGTACTTCTGTGAGATCTCCTCGAGTGCAACACGAAGATGCAATTCGCCGATGCCGCGCAGAACGGTTTCATTCATCGCCGCGATGTGCTCGACCCGTAGCGAGGGATCCTCGGCACACATGATGTTCATCGCTTCATTAACCTTTTGCGCAGCCGCCACCGAATCGGTACTCACGGATCGACCATACATCGGCTCGGGGAGGTAAAAGGATTGCGGGTGGAGGCTGGCGTCATCATGTGAATCGTGCAACACATCGTTAAAAAACACCTCTTCAGCACGGGGAATCGCACAGATATCGCCGGGGATCGCCGTGTCTGATTCGGTCTGCTCGGCACCGTTGAGTTTCAGAAGATGACTGATTTTGATCGGTTTACGTGCACCGCCAACGAACACCTGCCCGCCACGATTGAGGATCCCCTGATGGGCCCGGAAGATGGCCATGCGTCCGCGGAAGGGATCAATATCGATCTTGACGACGTGTGCGATGACGTGCTGATCGCTCTCGGGTGAGACCGGCACTTCCCTGGCATCTTCCCCTTCGCCATGGATGAAGGAGGAAGGATTCCCCTCGACCGGATTGGGCATCAGCCGCTCAAACACATCGAGCAACTCGGGGATCCCCACACCGGTACTTGCAGAGGTAAAACAGATCGGAATCAGGTGGCCGTCACGAAGAGCTGTCTCGAACGGCTCGTGCAACTGCTCAGGGGCCACCTCACCCTGTTCAAGATAGATCTCCATCAGCGCTTCATCGACCTCGACGACCTGGTCAACGATCTGTTCATGAGCCGCATCTACGGTGCTGAAATCAGTATCCGCTTCGGCGGGAGCGAAGAAACAATCGACGACCTTGGTTCCACCTTCAGCCGGCAAGTTGATGGGCAGACACTGGGCACCAAAGGTATCTTTGATCTGCTCGAAGACGCCAGCAAAGTCGATCCCCGGTGCATCGATCTTGTTGACAACGATCATGCGACACAGATTTCTCGATGCCGCAGCGTCCATCATCTGCTGGGTCATCGTTTCTATGCCGGTTTCTGCGTTCACAACGATCGCAACGGTCTCTACCGCAGGCAGTACAGAGAGCGCACGACCCTGAAAATCGGGGTGTCCGGGGGTATCGATAAGATTGGCATGGACACCACCGTGATCGAAGTGACAGAAGGTCGTTTTGAGGGAATGCTTCAGTTCTTTCTCACGGGAATCGAAGTCGGAAACGGTGGTTCCCTTGTCGATGGAACCCATCGCAGGAATGACTCCCGCACAATGAAGAAGAGCCTCAGCGAGGAGGGTTTTGCCAGCGCTGGAGTGACCGACCAGTGCGACGTTGCGAATATCCTTTGTGGTATAAGCCACGTTCTCAACCTCCCCTGCGCTGTAATGACCCTCGAACCACAGCCGTCAGGCAGCTTTTCCAGGTCGCACAGGTGGCCCACTGCTTCGGATACCCGCCCGAAACGCTTGCCGTATGAGGCCTGGCTAACCCGGAGGAATGATGCCCGCATCGATGAGGGTGCGGTAAGCGCCCTTCTTCGAGATGGTCTTGAGGGCGCGGGTACTCAACCGAACACGTACGAATTTATTCAGTTCCGGTACCCAGATTCGCTTGTTTTGCAGATTGACCTTGAAGCGACGCTTGGTGAGGCCGGTGATCTTGGTACCGACACCACCGAGATACTTGGCTTTACCCCGGGTCTTTTTACGATTCCCCGAAGCAGTTCCGGCTCCGGTGATCTGGCAGCGACGCGGCATGATCGTGATCCTGTTCCTGGGCTGGAGAAACGTCTCTTCTCCGGTCAATTCTCAACATTCGATTCTCAGCATCGAGGCGACGGAAAGTCACTGACCTGACCATCCCATCGAGACCAAGCGAGGAGAGTAACGACGAGACCCGCAAGGGTCAACCGAACTGCACCTTCCCTGGGTCACAACACCCATTCTGCGGGGCACTTGGAGGCTCAAAGCCCGATCCAATGGGGCAAAATCACCACCACTGCGGCGTTCCACAAGAGTCCCGCAGATTGCAACGTAACTTGTGAATATAAAGCATGTTACAAACCTCTACCGGTAAAGTCTCGAAAACACCTCGATCTCCCCTCAGGCATCGACCCGATGATTTCCCGCCTCACCAGATCGATTCCTGAGTCGCCAGGAACGCACCCGGGCCAGCTCGTTTTTTCACCGCACCGATCGACCAGTTCGGCCCTCCCTTCTGGACCCTACGACTTCATCCCACATCATGCCTCGCAAAGAAGAAGCGGAGGAAGCGAATGAAGAGTATCCAGATGGTCGCCGAGATCGGTGCTGTGGGGCTGCTGATGTTGCTGGTCGTCATCACCGGCTGCCAGACAACCGGATCCTGGATCACCGAAGTCGAAGATGAAATGGGGCCTGCCGTGGAAGATGGCATCGTGGTTGAACCGTGGGGTCAAATCGATGGCAACGCGGTACATCGGTACACCCTCGATAATGGTCGAATGCGAATCCGCATCATCGATTACGGTGCCACAGTGACTGAATGTCTCGTACCTGTTGCTGATGGCCGGTTCAAGGATGTCGTTCTCGGGTTCGATGATGTCGATGGTTACATCGACCGAAGTCCCTACTTCGGTTGCATCGTGGGACGGTGCGCCAATCGCATCGCCGGAGGACGCTTCACCCTCGAAGGATCTCAACAGGTTCTTGCCACCAACAACGGTGACCATCATCTCCATGGCGGCGAGCGCGGATTCGACAAGAAAATCTGGGACGCCAAGCCGATCAAGACCGACAACGGGAACGGTGTCGAGATGCTCCTGACGAGTCCCGATGGAGAGGAGGGCTATCCCGGCGAAGTGCTGGCTGCAGTGCGCTACATCCTCACCGATGACGACACGCTGCGCATCGAGATGGCCGCCAGTACCGATCGTGCCACCCCGGTGAATCTGGCTCATCACTCCTACTGGAACCTCGCCGGACATGATTCCGGTACCATCCTCGATCAGCAGTTGATGCTTCAATGCACACGATACACCCCCGCCGAGAACCTCATCCCGACCGGCGAAATCGCCCTGGTTGCAGGAACTCCGCTCGATTTCACCACGGCCAAGAGCATCGGTCAGGATATCGGTCAGTTTCCCGGTGACGGTGCCGATGATCCGGGAGGATTCGACCACAACTTCGTCATCGACGGATTCAGTCTCAAGGAGGCCGGGGCTCTTCGATTTGCCGCCCGCGCGATCGACCCCATCAGTGGCACCGCAATGGAGATCTGGACAGACCAGCCGGGGATCCAGTTCTACAGTGGCAACTTCCTCGATGGAGTCGCTGGCAAGAACGGAGCCGTGTACCAGAAACACGGCGCGTTCTGTCTCGAGAGCCAGCTCTGGCCCGATGCGATCAACAAGCAAGACAACGACGCCTGGCCCTCCGTGGTCTTGCGTCCCGGAGAGATCTACACACACGTCATGGAACATCGATTCGATCTCGGGGGAGGGGCATAACTCGTGATTCGAAATCTGCTCGCAGTCATCGCCGTCATCAACATCGGAGGCGGCCTCTGGATGATGGTGGATCCTCCGGGGGTCATCGAATGGTTCCTGCAGGTACAGGGAAGTGGTGCCTATGACGGGGAACTCAGCTTGGCAACCCTCGGCGAGTTCCGAGCCCTCAGCGGTCTGATCGTAATGCTCGGAGTGGTGGTCTTGAGAGCCCTCTGGAGTCTCGAGTTCGCCGCATGGCTACAGCCACTGGCCTGGTGTTTCCTCGGCACCTCGCTGGCACGCTTGTCCAGTTTGCTGATCGATGGGGGGTTCTCCCAGTACACCTTCGCCATGGGCTTGCTCGAGGCGACCACTGCCTGGCTGCTGGGAATCCACTCACAGAGACAACTGCTGGCACTGGAGGAAGAAGACGACGAGGAATACGACGACGAGGAATATGACGAGGATTACGAGGAGGAATCGGCATGAGCCCGACCCACCGAGAACTTTCCCGACGAGAAGTGCTGCGCCGGGGAGCCGCCGCCACTGCGGCACTGGGTCTCTTTCACATCGTCCCGGCTCATGTACTGGGCGGACCGGGGCGCATCGCCCCCAGCGACACGGTCACTCATGGAATCATCGGATGTGGCGGCATCAGCAGAAGCGGTGCTCACATCCGCCCCAACAAGGA
>JBBWWE010000115.1:0-2428 GCA_050256595.1 Planctomycetota bacterium | reverse complement strand
TGGGCCAGCAGCGCTTCGAAGTGGCGACCGACCTGTACTACGTCAAAGTGACCCAGCGGCGGCATGAGAGCGATTGAGGACTGGCAGGCATCTCCAACGGCAACGCCGCCGGAGATGCCTGCCCGAGTGCGGACTCCGCCTCAAGTCATCACTCGTCAATCATTGAGACTCCAGCGCGTCGATTCCCGCGCGATCATCAGGGAATGGGCAATTTCTGCGGTGCGGGGGTCCACATCGCTGCGCCGGATCAACTGTTCGAATCCACTCAGATCTCCCGATGGCCACGACAGGGCACAGATCCGCAGTGCGGTACAACGTACCGATCGAGATGGGTCAGTCTGGGCGACGCTCTGAAGTGCATGAGACCAGTGTGCAGGGATCCTGTCGCCTCGACCGATGCCGCCCTGGCTGGCATAGAGCACCAGGTTTCGAAACGACTCAGACTGGTGGGAATCTCCCCTCTGGTAGACGATGGACTCCAGGTCGAGCTGGGTTCCTCTTGAAAAGCTCTCCAGCAGTGCGGCACCGCGGTACTCCTGTTCCAGCATCAAGTCGGCGGTCTGGTCGATCATTCCCTTCAGTTGATGCGTTGGAACATGGCTCAAAACCGCCTCCAGTAATGAAATCCGCTCTTGTTCAGGTACCGACTCGATCCACTCCCTGGCCATCTTCGGTTCGGATGCGAGGGAGCGGCCGATGGTCCGAAGAGCAACCCCCTGCAGCGTCGGATCCCCTGACTCGATCCATTCCCGGGCGATGGTCACGGCGTCTTGCCCCGCCCCGGAGAGAGAGTGCTCTACCAATTGCTGCAATCGTGTCCGGCACTCTTCATCCAGCCCCACCGTCGAATTCTCCAGCAATACGGCCAGTTCGATCGAATGCCACGGCGCCAGCACCGCATCCATCTTCAACAGTCGTTGGAAGTACTTCGCTCGCGAATCTCCCTCGATCCACAGTTGCGCCATCCACAAGATGGTTTCCGACCGATCGTGCCAGAGCGATTCCATTCCTTCCGGCCACGAAATCCCATCCGGCCCCGAAGACTCGGGATCGAAGGTGAGGGCTGTCGCTAGCGCCACGGTGAGCGCATCTCGTTCATCCTGACTCCCATCCAGTTCCAGCAATAAAGACAGCAACCGATCTCCCATCCCCGGTTCGCATCTGAGCAACCTCAAGATGGCAGCGGAGGGGTCCGCACCCGAGTGGCCTGCGGCGATCAACTCATCGAGCGGCTTGCGCCACGCTGGCAATGAGTGAGACGGTGCCACCATCTGCTCTGAATCATCGTTAGAAATCTCGGGATGATCCGCTGCCATTTCGGAGCCGAGAGCACCCTCTGGTGCCTCCGGCACCGCTATCTTGTCCCCGGAACCGGCGGAATACGAGCTTGGCTGGTCTGTCGGACCCGATCCGCTACCAGCGATCTCGAAGACGGCAAAGATGAGCATCATTGCAGCGAGAAAAATTCCGATCCTACTCTTGCGATCCATCGACTCACTTCCTTTCCTTGTAATTTACTGGACTCCGTTGTTGCAGGGCTCGTCTCCATGCTGATCTGGACAAGGAGAGGCGGTGTAACTGACGACCTCGGATATTTTTCTGGGTTCGCCGGCGGGAAGGCAGTCTTGATCCCAGCAGATGAGAAACCAGCGAGTGCATTCGCATTGGAGCAGCTGTTGCATTACCGGCACGGTGGACTGTGCCACAAGGCAACATCCTTGCTGAGGGGACGGCACACCTCGATCCGGCTCGAGGATGACCCACAGCGGACATTCGTCCTTGGGGAGTTCGATTTCGAGGCCGAGATGTCCCAGTACGAGACGTAACGGGGTCCCGGTGCAATCATTGGAAACCGGCGAGATGGTTTGGCGCGACCCCATCCACTCGGTTCCCACGGAAGGGCAATCTCCGTTGCACGAAAGACCTTCCGGAATTGACGGATCCCCTGCCAACTCACCCGATTGCGCAGCAACTCCCACGCAAGAGAGCAACAACAAACACAGCAGAAAAGTGCCACTGAAACGTCTTTCGAGACGGCTCCAGCGCGGTGATTTGCGACGTCGACGACTCGTTGTTCTGATGAATGAACTGGATCCCATAACGACATACCCTTCCGGGATCCTCTCGCCAGGGATCATTCTCGTCTTGATGGGAAGGGGAACCAGATCCGAGTTTCGTGGATGAACCGGGAACGGACGGGTTAGGGGTGCGATCTGTTTTGAGTTCTATATCGCTGAAATACCCGGGGAGCCACCCTAGACCGGTGGCGGCGGTTCCACCTCGAGCACCAGTTTCAAAGGCAGTGAGAAGGTTCGGATGCGCTCGTCGCCTCGATACAGTCCGCCGACGAGGCGAACACGAACGACGTACTCCCCCTCGAGCCCTTCGCTGACACGGAACGTGGTACTGGCAGCGAAATCGCCGGTCA
>JBBWWE010000114.1:0-3130 GCA_050256595.1 Planctomycetota bacterium | reverse complement strand
GGTGTCAAGGAGACCGGGAACTCCCCGGCTGGCACCACCTCGTTGGGCCAACGGTGTGGCCACGCCGTAGATGTTGAGGAGAACTATCGGCCTCGACTCGCAAGCCGCACCAGATCCTCCGCACTTGAATCCTGTGGCTGTTGCGCAAGAACCTTCCTGACCCTCTCCTGAGCGTCAGAAAGGTGGAATCCGAGCACCTGGAGGGCGCGTACGGCATCCGCAGCGGGCCCTTCAGGCACACCGACCGTGGCCGGCGATCCGACTCGCGAGGCCAGATCTTCTTTTTCGAGGGCTCCGCGGAGATCGAGCACGATGCGCTGTGCTGTTTTACGACCAATCCCCTTCACCTTCTCCAGTTCCTCGGTCCTACCATCGAGGACAGCACTACGGAGAACATCCGGGTCAATCTGGGAAAGCAGAGCGAGAGCACTTGCAGGTCCCACTCCGGATACCTGGCAGATCTGCTCGAAGAAATCGCGTTCCTCTGGATGGGAAAAACCGAACATCACCATCTGCTCGTCGCGCATACGATGAGAGATGAAGAGTCGTGCCTGGGCTCCTTCACGCAACTTTTCAACGGTACTGGTGGGAACGCGAAGGCGATATCCGATTCCAGCTACCTCGAGCACTGCGTATTGCTCAGTAACTCGAACAATTTCTCCGGACAGGTACTCGTACACCGCAAACCCCGCTAGCCGCTAGAGAGAGTCAGTCCGCGTTCACTGAGTTTCTTCTTCACCTCGTTGAGGGAAGTGACTCCGAAATTCTTCTGGCTCACCAGTTCGAGCTCGTTGCGTTGCAAGAGATCCGAGATCGTCTCGATTTCGAGGCGATCCATACATCTCTGACTCCTGCTCGACAGTTCAAGGATGCTAACCGGTTCGCCAAGGAGGGATGCGGCTTCTCCATTGATGGCGAGCAGCCTCGTGTCGTCGCTTCGCACGCCCTCTCCCAGACGTAGATTCTTCTGGTTAAGGATCTTGCGAATCTCCTGAAGGCTGGTCTCTCCGAAATTTTTGTAGGAGAGTAGTTCCGCTTCCGACTTGCTGACAAGATCACCGAGGGTGTAGATCCCCATCTTCTGGAGACAGTTACGACTCCTGACAGAGAGTTCGAACTCGGTGACGGGAATCTGCAAGACCTGCATCTTGCGAATCTCTTCCTTTTCCCGGTCTCGATCGTAGTACATCGACTGAGAAGCCTCGGCATCACGCAAATAGAGCCGGGCCCTGCCATGACCGGGATTGGAGAGCAGTACCATCCTGTAACAGGTGATCGCTTCCTCGAAACGGTCCGAATCTTCGTACAGAACACCGAGGTTGATCATCGCATGAGCGTACAGAGGCGCTGTACGTTGACACATACGGTAGGCCTCGATCGCCTTCTCCTCATCTCCGTACAGTGAGTGCATGTATCCGAGGCGGAACTGATATCGAGTCTCTTCCGGGTTGCCTTCTGCAGCGGTGCCGTAGCAATCCAGAGCCTCGTGATATTCGCCCTCGTGCTGGTGGAGCAACCCGCGCAGGTAACAGATTCTCGGATGATCACCGGGCGTCGAGATATCGGTCAGCAATGTACGTGCCTTGTCCACGTCTCCTTCGAGAATCAGGGCCTCGCAGTAAAGCATTCCAACGCGAGGCTCCCCCGAGCCATTATTCCACCCGGGCTCGAGAACCTTAAGAGCGGCTGAAGAATTCCCCTCCTCGAGCAGCAGTTTCCCGAGCAGGTGCATGCAATAGGGATTGTCCTGGCAACCAGCGAGAACTTTTCTGGCATCGGACCTTCGCCCCAGCAGATCGAGTACGACTCCGCGACGAAAATCATCTTCGATGGACTCGAGAATGTCTTCGAGTTCATCGATCCCGTCACGACGGGAAGTCACTCCTTGTCGCGCCTCATGGTAGAAATCAATGCTGACTTCGTGGTCAAGGATGAGTTCGCGCAGCGATGTCTCATTCACGGAATCAATGGGGCTCAAGGACGCCTCCTCGATGCAAATAGGCTAAAAAAAACCCAAGGGTGATCTATCCAAACGCAGTTCACGCAAACCCCACCGAAACTTACCCGGGAAGAACTCCTGAATTCGGTGGAAGTAGGCACAGGATCATAGGTAACGTTCTACCCCGCGTCAACGCGAACAGAGCCACAGGCCGACCACAGCCGGGCTTGCCAGCCCCGCTTCCGGGAGTGACCATGGCACCGAAGAAGCTTCGGTGCCGCCAGGGTAGTCCTCGAGATGTGCCGAGTTGCCCATCGCAACTCCTTGTGGCGGAAGAACCTCTGTAGATTTGGAAGATTCATGACCGAGGGTTTGAATGCCGCCCAGCAAAGCGCCGTATCTCATCGATCCGGTCCCCTGACCATCATCGCCGGTCCCGGCAGCGGCAAGACCCGCGTGATGACGCACAGGATTGCCCGCTTGATCTCAGACGGAGCATCCCCCTCCTCGATTCTCGCCATCACCTTCACCAACAAGGCTGCCGACGAGATGCTGCGTCGAACCCTGGTTTTGCTCGGAGACGATATGGGATCGCGATTGCCAGCCTCTGGAATCCTCGGCCCATCTTCTCTGGATCTAGAAGATGAAACCCCGGTGCTACGAACATTTCATTCCTTCTGTGCACGGTTACTTCGACGATACATCCACCGCCTGGAACCCTATTCCAGTAGTTTTTCCATTTACGACTCGGCGGATCAACTGCAACTGGTCTCCGAGGTCTCAAAAGCCTTGCAACTCGACCGCACCTCTTTTCCACCGCGCGCAACTCTCTCCAGAGTTAGCCACTGGAAGAATCAGATGGTCTCCCCGGAACAAGCAACTGAAGAATCCGTAACTTTTCGTGACCGTGAGCTGGCGCGAATCTATTTCCGCTACCAGGAACTTCTGGAGGAGAGGAACGCGGCAGATTTCGATGATCTACTGCTATTACTTGTCCGGCTGTTGAGAGAACATCCTGATGTCCTTGAAAATTTGAGAGATCGCTTCCAGTTCGTGATGATCGATGAGTTCCAGGACACCAATCGCCCTCAATACCTGATCGCCAAGTTGCTCGCCGAGCAGCACAGGAATCTGTGCGTGACCGGAGATCCCGACCAGTCGATCTACTCCTGGCGAGGAGCGAGTCAGGAC
>JBBWWE010000113.1:0-2515 GCA_050256595.1 Planctomycetota bacterium | reverse complement strand
TAGCCGTGGAAACAAATCCTCGATCCATCGGCGGACACGGCTGGTGATCCTCCCTCGGCCAGCTGCCGGGCCCAGTGCAGATCCGGATCGATGTCCCCGACCCCGTCCCCGCTGATCTGGATCAGCCCGCTGCCATCGATCGCCATCACGTAGCGCTCGCGGGGAGCGTGCGGTGGACGGATCGACGAGAAGGCCAGACGTTGCCCCGTCGGATTCCAGGAGGGCTGGCGATTGTCACCGCCATCTGTGAGCTGGATGATGTTGGCGAAATGATTTTCACCGGGAAGATTATCCAGCAGCCGTGGCAAAGGGTCGACGATGGCTCCGCCGCGCGTTGTTGGAGCGGTGGTCGGAAAAGGGCTGCGATCGGAACATCCCGGCGCAGCCGCGATCAATAACGATGCCAGAGTAACCGTGGTGATCCTCATTCTTCTCGATTCCATCTAGAGCTCCTGTGCGAGAAGATTCTGGAAGGAACTGGTCCGATGATCAAGCCAAGGGTGCCGCAACTGCGTGGAAATGGATAAGAGCGTGTACGGGGAAACCATGACCTTCGAGACTCCTGGGCGCGGACTACACGAGATCACCCGGCCGCTCGAAGAAGCGGTGCGCCGCGCCGATGTCGAGACCGGCCTCTGTTCCGTTTTTCTCCGCCACACCAGCGCAAGCCTGATCATCACCGAGAACGCAGACCCATCCGCACGAAGAGATCTGGAACGCTGGTTCGAGCGCCTCGCCCCTGAGAACGATCCGGACTACACTCACACCGCAGAGGGTCCTGACGACATGCCATCTCATCTGAGAGCGGCGGTCACAAGGACCTGCGAGAACTTACCCGTAACCGACGGCAGGCTCGATCTGGGACAGTGGCAGGGGATCTTCATCTTCGAGCACAGAGCTCTCCCTCATCAGCGCTCCATCAGCTTGAGGGTGTGGGAATAACGAGCACGGGGGTTGCGGACCAGCAGCCAGAGCGGACAAGCTTTTCGTTCAGTGGGGACACCAAAACCAGTGGAGTGATTCGATGGAATCATTGTTAGTGATCCTGGCGCGGCTGGCAGAGGATGAAGATGCTCCCGCGACCTCCTTTCTTGATCAGTTTTTACCTCCCATCGTTAAATTCTGGGGTGAATTACCCGGTCTCGCCCAGGCCGGGATCGCCATCGTCGTGGCGATCATCGCTGCGAAGTTGACCGGCTGGCTACTTGCCGGGATTGTCGGGCGCTGGGTCGGGAAAACCGAAACCACCCTCGATGACCAGTTCGTCCAGTTGATGCAGGGCCCCATTTTCATGGTCGTTTTGCTGATCGGGCTGGCTTCAGCTGCGGCGCTCGCGGGCCTGCCTCCCGCGGTGTTGGAAGCCACCACCGCCCTGCTCAAAACGATTGGTATCGGCGTTCTCGTCATATTTTCGATCCGTGCTTCGCGCCTGATTCTCGATGCGCTCAGCAAGAAACGCGATCGCTATCAGCTGATCCAGGCCCGCACCGTACCGCTTTTCTACAACGCCTCGATGCTCGTGATCATCGGCGCTGCAGTCTATTTTCTGTTCCTCGCCTGGAAAGTCGACCCCACTGCATGGCTCGCCTCGGCAGGAATCATCGGACTTGCCCTGAGTTTTGCGGCCAAAGACAGCCTGGCAAACCTGTTCGCAGGCGCCTTTATCCTCGCGGACGCCCCCTACAAGATCGGCGACTTCATCGTCCTTGATTCCGGCGAACGCGGCGAGGTAACCAACATCGGGCTTCGTAGTACAAGGCTGCTAACGCGCGACGATATCGAGATCACAATCCCCAACTCGGTGATGGGAAACACCAGGATCATCAACGAGAGCGGTGGACCCTACGAGAAGGAACGCATCCGGGTCAAGGTTTCGGTGGCCTACGGATCCGATGTCGACAAGGTGGAAGAGTTACTCCTGGGCATCGCTGTATCTCACCCGGAAATTCTCGAGGACCCGGAGCCGCGGATTCGTTTCCGAACCTTCGGAGAGTCTGGTCTCGATTTAGAACTGCTCAGCTGGATCCGCGAACCGGTGCATCGAGGCAGACTGCGACATCTGCTCTTCAAGGAGATCTACAAGTGCTTCGCCGATGAGGGAATTGAAATCCCTTACCCCAAGAGAGACGTTTACTTGCACGGCAGCATCGAAAAATCTTCGGGCGAGTAGGTGGCCCGACTCGAACCAGTGAGAGATTCTCGCTCCCGAGATCAATTCCGCCTACACTCAAGGGCTGATGGCCCTTTTCGATGCTCATCAACTGTAAGGATTCAGCAATGACCGGCCCAAAAGTACTGGTCGCTTGTTTCGACTCGGAACTTCGTTCGAGTTGCTTCGATCGCATCTCCGCCCTCGGTGTACGAGTCGATGCTGTTGGCGATCAGCGAGGCCTGTCACGAAGGCTCAAAAAGGACGATTACGCCCTGGTACTTCATGACGGGGTCCTGGAGCTGCCCGACGATATTTCAGACTCCACGCAATTGATCGAGCCCGGTGGTGCACTCGATCAGGCTC
>JBBWWE010000112.1:0-8479 GCA_050256595.1 Planctomycetota bacterium | reverse complement strand
GCCTACTGACCGGACGAATGGAGTTTCGTACCGGTTTCCGGGGCGTCTTTTCTGGTGTCGGAGGTCCGTGCCTCATCGAGAAGGAGCGCCTGACACTGCCGCAGATGCTGCGTGACAGCGGCTATACCACCGCTTGTTTCGGCAAGTGGCACATCGGAATGACGTTCTTCGATAAGGACGGCAAGCACATCAAAGTCGGCGGGATCAAGGGTGTCGAGCAGATCGACTACTCGCGAGCGATTCCCGACGCACCGATCCATCGCGGCTTTGACCACTTCTACGGAACGGTCTGTTGCCCCACCACCGACTGGCTCTACGCCTATATCGATGGCGACCGCATCCCCGTTCCCCCGACAAAGCTGCTCGATAAGAGCAAACTACCGAAGCACCCCTACGGCAACGATTGCCGCCGCGGCATGGTCGCGGACAACTTCGATCACGAACAGGTCGACCTGGTGTTTCTCGACAAGAGCCAGAAGTTCCTCGAACAGCACGTGAAGACCCACCCCGACAAGCCGTTCTTTCTCTATCACTCGATGCAGGCGGTCCATCTGCCGTCCTTTGCCGCCGACCGATTCAAGGGCAAGACCGAGGCGGGGCCACACGGCGATTTCATCTTCGAGATGGATTATGTCGTCGGTGAACTGCTAAAGACGCTCGAACGTCTCGGTGTCGCCGACAACACGCTGGTGATGTTCGCCAGCGACAACGGGCCGGAAGTTCCCACGGTTCTGGACATGAGAAAAACACACCAGCATGACGGCGCCAGACCGTGGCGCGGTGTCAAGCGCGACCAGTGGGAAGGTGGCCACCGCACGCCGTTCATCGTCCGCTGGCCCGGCAAGATCAAGGCCGGCACAACCAGCGATCAACTGACGAGTCTGACCGATGTGATGGCTACCTGCGCCGAGATCGCCGGTGCCAGGTTGCCGGTCGATGCCGCCGAGGACAGCTACAACATGCTACCGGTGTTGCTCGGTACGCAGGGTGATAAGCCGGTTCGACGCTACCTGTTGCAACAGACGATGTCGCTGGCGATGTCGATTCGTGATGGCCAGTGGAAATACCTCGATCACAAGGGATCGGGCGGCAACAACTACCAGCGAGACGGTGCCTGGGGCATGAAACCATATGCTCTTGAAAACACCGATCCCGAAGCGCCCGGACAACTCTACGATCTCAAGACCGACCCCGGCGAAACGAACAATCTATATAGCCAGCACCCGGAAAAGGTGAAGGAACTGAAATCGCAACTGGAACTGTTCCGAAACAGCGGACGGAGTGCTCCATTACACCCGCTTCCCGCCAAATCTCCTGAACGCGCTGGCTCTGGAGATAACTATCTCCGCGTGTTGACCGAGACCGATCCCAGAACCAACAAATTTCTGAATCGGCAACGAGCCGAGTTCCTGGGGGTCAGCTATCGCATTGCCAACACCAAGGGCGAGAAGTTCCGCTTTTTCCTTCAATCCGCAGACGAGTTCATCAAGGCGGGGGAAATCGACAAGGGACTTCGGCGACTCGATTCTCTCCTGACCGCATTACCCACCGAGGGACGAGATCAGATCCGCGATGCCGAGTCGGCTCTGCGTTGGAGTCAGATGATCGGAGGCTTGCGCCTCGGAGAGCAGGATAACTGTGTTGCGATGCACGGTCTTGAATCCTGTCTCTTTCCGATCGCTGGAAGCGGTGTGCACCTGCAACCGAGAGGAATGCTTCTTGCGGTCGAAAACCTCGACTGGTTGCTCGTTCACTCGCCCCAGCGACTCGATCTCCGTTGGTTGCGCAATCTCACCTCGATGGCTCTCGGAGACTGGCCCGAAGGGGTTCCGGAACAATTTCGTATGGGACAGGAACTGTTCGCCTCCCCCCGTGACGTGGGTCGTTTCCCTGATGTCGCTCCTCAGGTGGGTCTTGCAACGATGGGGCTGGCTGGAGGTGCCGGCCTTGAGGACTTCAACGGAGATGGATATCTCGATCTGTTCGTCAGTTCCTGGGGACCCACAGACCCCGTCCACTATTTCGAGAACGACGGTAGCGGGCAATTCGAGGATAAGACTGCAGCGATGGGCCTTGCCGGGGTCACCGGAGGACTCAACCTCACCCATGCCGACTACGACAACGACGGCGATGCCGACGTACTGATTCTTCGAGGAGCGTGGCTCGGCGAAGCAGGACATCACCCCAACACGCTGTTGCGAAATGACGGAGCGAAATTTACTGACGTCACCGAGTCCTCAGGAATCCTCTCATTCCATCCGACCCAAACCGCTGACTGGGGCGACTACGATCGCGATGGTGATCTCGATCTATTCATCGGAAACGAGTCTTCCAGGGAGGAAGTGCATCCGTGTGAACTGTTCGAAAATCAGGGAGACGGTACCTTTGTTGAGGTCGCCAAGCAGGTCGGACTTCAGCACACCGCCTATGTGAAGGGGGTGGCGTGGGGAGACATCGACGACGACGGCGATCTTGATCTATACCTGTCGACGATGGGGAGTTGGAACGTGCTGTATGAGAATCTCGGTCCCGCTTCCGAAGGAGGGCGACCGCGCTTCAGCGACATCACTGCACGCGCCACTGTCGGGGCTCCCCTGCTCAGTTTTCCCACCTGGTTCTGGGACTACGACCAGGACGGTCGTCTCGATATCCTCGCTGGCTCCTACGGGAGTTTCGAGGAGAGCATGCTCGAGGGAGTCGTGGCGGACTACCTCGGACTGCCGACCGCCGACGAGGGGATCCGTCTGTACCACAATCTCGGAGGGGGGCGGTTTGAAGAGGTCTCGGAGAAAACCGAGATTCGACACACTGTTCTTCCCATGGGCGCTAACTTTGGCGATCTCGATGGCGATGGTTGGCTCGACGCTTACTTCGGAACCGGTCAGCCGGATCTCGCTACCCTGGTTCCGAATCGGATGTTCCGCAATGCGCAGGGCCAACGATTCGAGGATGTCACCACCAGTGGTGGTTTCGGACATCTGCAGAAAGGTCACGGAATCGCATTCGGCGATATCGATCACGACGGCGACCAGGATATCTTCGCGACGATGGGCGGAGCCTACGAGGGAGACACTTATGCCAACGTACTGTTCGAGAACCCCGGCCATGGACACCGCTGGCTAACCCTCCGACTCTCCGGCACCCGATCGAGCCGGGATGCACGCCACGCCAGAGTGCGCATCGAGGTCAAGACAGAGTCGGAGCCACGAACCATCCACCGCGTGGTCGGCACCGGCGGAAGTTTTGGGGCATCGAGTTCGCAACTCGAGGTGGGACTCGGCGCAGCGACCGCCGTGATCGCCGTGACTGTCGACTGGCCGGTCTCTGGCAGTGCCCGATACCAGGGTTTTTCTCTGGACCGAATCTACAGCATCGAGGAAGGGCAGACTGACCCGACCGAGGTGAAGAGCGTCCCCTTCAAACTCGGAGCAGTTCCGGTTGCGCCACCGGCACAAGATTGATTTCTGAAGATTGATTTTTCGGGCCGCTGAACCCGATCAGTTCCATTCCGGATCTGCCGGCATCATCGACCACAGAGTGTGCTCGCCGCCGAGGCTGCGCAGTGCTTGCGACCAGAGTTGATCGGGCTCGGTATCGAAGATGAGATCCTCGATGCCGGAGACAGTGATCCAGGATTGATCCTGGAGTTCCTGTTCCAGTTGTCCCGCGTCCCAGCCGGCATATCCGACAAAAAAGCGGTATTCCTCCAGCAATTCATCGCCACTACAGATCTGCTCCACCGACTCGGCCAGATCCTTGGGTAGAAACATGCCGTTTCCCACTTCGTCGCCGGGCACCTCATCCGGCACTCCCCGGCGGACCGCGAAGACTCGCTCCTGATCAACCGGACCACCGAAGAACAACGAACAAGCCTTGGCAATTTCCGGATCCAGTTGCTCGAACACTTTCTCGATGGGGATCCCGGTGGAGCGATTCAGCACCAGTCCGAAGGTCCCCTGCTCATCGTGATCACAGATCAAGATGACGGTGCGATGAAAATTGGCATCTCTCATCGCAGGGGTCGCGATCAGGAAATCTCCCGATTTGATGACCGGATCGTTGGGTTCGAGCATTTCGCCTCCTGGTCGAATCCGGACCGTGTTCGAGCCGGCCAGACCGATCCCCGATTGTAGGGTCCTGAACCGGACTCGACCATCGAGTCCGGACCATTCGAGATTGGCTCCTGCAGCCGGTTCCGGTATGCTACTGCCGGGGAAAGTCCCCGACGGGGAAGCGGGTGGGTTCTTTTGTCCAGAAGCATGCAAATACGGACACTTCCAGGACATCGGGGAGCACTCCGCACGGTTGCGGCCTCTGTCATGGCGGCCGCCATCTTGCTGGCCGTCGGTTGTGGCGGGGGTCCGCCGACACGTCAGCAGACGCCTGTGCCACTGAAACTGCGCCAGGCTCAAAGCGCATTCGATCAGGGCAACAACCAGCTTGCACGGCGACTGTTCAGTTCGCTCGAGAGTCCTGAACAGCCACTGACGACACGCGGACTGGCACGGCTCGGACTCGGGCGATTGGCCCTGCGAAGCGGCGAACTGGATCAGGCGTGCCGACACCTGGAGATGTCGCGCAAATTGCTCTCGTCGGGTCCGCATCATGCACGTGCACTGCTGTTTCTGGGCGAGGCGCAATTACGAAGCGGTATCACCAACAGCGGATTGAATCAGTTAGAGAAGGCCTACCAATCACTGGCAGATCCGGACGAGAAGAGCCGTGCCGCGTTCCTCATCACTCGAACGCTCGACCATTTCGGTCAGCCGGTCGCAGCACTCTATCGCAACGCATCTCAGGCACATTCATACCCCGAATATGCATCGATCTGGGGTGGTGAAACGCAACCGGACGCAACACCGTCACGGATCGAGGAAAAACCGACACCCGTCTCCCGAGTGACGCGCATCGCAAAGCCAGTTCGTATCAAGGTACAAAATCGAGACACCTGGAGTGCGCGTGCACCTCGGCGTGGTGCGGTGATCAAAATGACCCGACCATTTCGTATCACGGTGCACAACACCGCAGACCAGCCCGCCATCGAAAAACTGGGACAGCAGTCTCCCCCCCAGTACCTGCGCAAGATCCAGAATTACTGCACCGACACCCTCAAGTGGGGAGACATCGGCTATCACTACCTGATCAGTTTCGATGGGCGCATCTGGGAGGGCCGATCGATGCGTTATCAGGGTGCCCACGCCGGAAACAACTCCCTCAACCGTGGCAACATCGGAGTCGCCTTGATGGGCAACTTCGATAAGAATCGGCCGAGTTCCAGACAGTTACAGAGCCTGCAGGCATTACTGGCGGCTCTTTGTTCCCGCCACAAAATCTCTCCTGACTCCATCGCGGGTCACCAGGAACTGCGCGATACCGATTGCCCGGGTCGTCATCTGCAATCGGCACTCAACCGGATGGTCAAGGATCTGGCACGCTCTACGGCCCGATCCAGGACGCGCTGAGGGGACTATCGCTGGGCGATGGGATTGGCTAGGTTCTGAACACAGGGAGGCACCGTTTGATCTTCGGTTTCTTCGGTAAAAAACGCGAGCAACAGCGTCAGGAAAAGGAACGCCTTCGGCAGGAACTGACCGCCGAGAAGGAAGGACTCATCATCGAACTGGAGTTGCTCGAGAACAAACTGAACGTCGAACTGGAATCAAAAGAGAGCGATCGCACCACCACCTTGAGTCGCTACCCGCGCCGCATCGTCGAACTTCGCATCCAGATCGATCGTATCGAGCGAAAACTCAAATCGCTCGACGAGAGTTGACCGCTACAGATCTTCTTCGGCCTGGTCGAGCGAATCCCCATCATCGGAGCCGGCTCCACTGCCGTGCTGATTCTTCTGCTGGGTTCCTGACTTGACCTGATCCTGGTACTGGGATCGCATTTGTTCGTAATCCCCGGCACTTCCCTCGAACAGTTGTGGCTCCACTTTTTCTTGCTGCCCCATCACCTCTTCGTGCAAGCGGATGAGAAACGGGATGCACCAGCCACAACCGGTACCAGCACCGAAACAATCGGCCAGTTGTGATGGCCGGCTCGGCTGGGTCTGGCGGGTAAAGTTGATCAGCTTTCGTTTCGAAACGCGAAAGCAGTAACAGACCTTGTCGTCGAGTTCCATGGTGGCTCCACCTGTACTTCCCTGCTGGCTGCTCCTGCCGGAGAGGTTGCGTGCCGCAGCACTTCAGTTCAAGGCTCCAGTTGCACCACAGCAAGCCGATGAGACCCCAGGAGACCTTCCCGTTGTCGTCGATTCATGGTGTCATGCTCGATCAGGAGGATAGATGGACCCGGTCGATCTGCGTTCCGATACCGTCACTCACCCCACCGAGGAGATGTATCGCCAGATGGCGGCGGCTCCACTCGGAGATGACGTATTCGGCGACGATCCGACGGTGAACCGCCTCGAACAGGTCGCCGCGCAGCGTCTCGGCAAGGATGCCGCCCTGTTCGTACCGAGCGGCACGATGGCCAACACCATCGCCGTCGGCACCCTGACTCGACCCGGCGACGAGATGCTGCTGACCGAAGACAGCCACATCTACCTCTATGAAGCGGGAGGTTCAGCGCGCTTGTGGGGAGTTCACCCACGCCCTCAGAAATCCCTCGACGGTTGTCTCGACGCAAACGAGATCCGGAAATCGATTCGGCCGGAAGATGCCCATCAACCGCGTACGTCACTGGTCTGTCTCGAAAATAGCCACAACATGCAGGGAGGACGGGTCATCACCGCCGAACAGGTCGCACCGATCACCGAGGTGGCCGGCGAGTTTGGCCTCAAGATGCATCTCGACGGGGCTCGGATCTTCCATGCCGAGGTGGCCCTATCAACTCCGGCCGCCGACATCGCCGCGCCGTTCGATACCGTCTCCTTCTGTCTCTCGAAGGGGCTCTCTTGTCCCATCGGTTCGTTGCTTTGTGGTTCGACCGACGACATCGCCGAGGCCAGGCGGTTACGCAAATTGCTCGGCGGGGGGATGCGTCAGGTCGGGGTGATCGCTGCTGCGGGTCTGGTCGCTCTCGATGAGGGCATCGATCGACTCGCCGAGGATCATCGCCGCTGTCGCGAACTGGCCGACGGACTGCGCGATCTGGACGGGGTGCAACTGGCACCCGATCCGCCCGAGACCAACATCTTGTTCATTCGCTTCGAGGATCTGGATGGGGCCGGGCACGAAGCGCTGGTGGCCGATCTGGAAGCCCGCGGAATCCGCACCCTGACCGTTGGAGATCTGGGGATTCGCGCCGTATTGCACCGTCAGATCGACGATCCGGGCCTGCACAAGACTATCGAGACCTTGCGCCAACTGCGCGGATCCTGAGCCAATCTTTCCGAATCCAACCCCAAACCGGGTACTTGTTGGATGAGACAGCGAGTGGTGATCCGGGATGGTCTCGGAATCATGCTATACTGCTCAGGAAGGTGATTCTGGCCCGGTATTTAGGTGTATCGGACCCCGTCGCCCGAGCCGCGATCTCGTACCAACCGGAGACCTGATGAGCCTTGCCAGCGACGCCGGTCATCCTGAAGCACCCGAGCCTGATCCGCTCTCGTCGCTCGATGATGCACAACTGGTAACCAAGGCAGCCAGCGGTGATGAAGCCGCCTTCGAGGTGCTGGTCGGTCGGTTCGGGGCGTTGGTGCTGGGTCTGGCCCGTCGCAAGGTGGGACGAGAAGACGCCGACGATGTCGCCCAGGATGCCCTCTACCATGTATGGCGATCACTCCCCTCGCTGAGAGAACCGCAGGCCTTCATCGGCTGGCTTTCGCGACTGGTCCAGAACCGGGCCAACCGCTGGATCCAGCGCCGCCATCGCAAGACAGTGGTGCTGCAGCAGGCGCGCGAAGAGTTGCTGAGTCGTGCCCGGAGGCGCTCGGAGAGTGTCCCCGAACTGGATACTGACGAACTGGTACGCAAACTGCCCGATGAGATGAGGCTGGCGTTGTTGTGGAAGTACGTCGAGGGACAGTCCTATGATGAGATCGGCAAGCGACTCTCGATGTCTTTCCACCAGGTCGACTACCTGTTGCGACGAGCTCGAGCGGCTTTACGCAAGGAAGTGGAACGTCTCGATTCGACCGAAGGGGGAAACGCATGAGCGACCGTCCGATGATTTCGCTTCATGATTGTCAGGGAATCCGTTCGGCCCTGCCGAGATTTCTCGATGGAGAATCGGGCCCGGTCGAGGAGACCCAGATCGCCCGCCATCTGCAAACCTGCAGCGAGTGTCAAGAACACCACGACCTGCTGCGCGATGAGTGGCTGTTGTCGGTTCGCACCCTCAGCGGCGTCGAAGATGAAGAGGTGCAGCAACTGGCACGCGCCACCACCGAACGGATCACCCGGGAAAAGAAGCAACCGGCCGGTCTCAAGGGTTTGCTGGGAGATCTCAGTTCCGTAAATCAATGGTCAACCACCGCTGCAGCGCTGTTCTTGCTGGCGATGCTGTTTCCGGGGCTGTTGCCGTTTGC
>JBBWWE010000111.1:0-2174 GCA_050256595.1 Planctomycetota bacterium | reverse complement strand
ATTGACCGAGATGGATGTATTCACCGGGGCCGTCAGGAAATTGCTGGTGGGGGAAATCCCAACCACTTGCAACTGTCCAGCCTGAGCCTGCAGTAACGGGCTCAAAAACAACCCGGTGGTGATCAGCAGCAATGAAAGAACAACGCTGGGTACTGGTAGCTTATGCATGGACACTCTCCCCAAGGGTTATGATCAACAGAGGCTCCATCATAGCGGACAGAGAAGACGCTTCCGAGCAGTTCATCTCTGATCGAGATGACCACTGTCACTTTCTCCCATTTCGACACTTCGAGCAGGGAAGTACTCGTTCCAGCGATTCTCGACCAGATTAGCAGTTTCTTGGTCGCAAAATAGTTCATCGGGGAAACCCGGTTTCAATCGTGCGTCGATAGCCACGGGAGCCTCGAGTGACACGTGATTACGGATGACTTCCCGCTTTGCCGCGTGAAGATCAGCAGCAGGTTCGAATCGAGTGAAAGTGGTCCAGAGGAATCGCGCCACCGTACGAGTCGCTTCCTGCGCATCATCGACGATCACCACCAGTGGCCAGTCCTTCAGGGCCGCACAGGAAAGTAGGCGAGCGGCCGCCTCCGGTTCCTGCTCATATCCCGGCCCCTCCACCACCAGGCAGCCACGGCAGAAAACTTCCGCCCGGCTGAAGCCTCTGGCCAGTTTTCCGGAAAACTCCCCGGGAAGATCGCGGATCGGATCTCCCAGTCCCAGCAGAAAACCTTTCGACCCCTCGTTCACCTCGGGTCCGGTGTAATCAAGGGTGTCCATGCTGGTGCAGGAGATGACGTGGAGATCACGTCCGAAGTCAGCACGAGCCAGAATGTGTTCGAGGGTGGCTCGAAAATCTCTCAGGTCGACGGCGCCATCGGTCAGCAACAAGAACTTGGTCAGTGAGAGTTGACCCTCCCCCAGGATCCTGAATGCCGAAACCATCGCTTCTCTGGGATAACGATCCTTGACCAGTGCTGCTGCCAGGGAGTGATACCCGGTCTCTCCATAGGACCACAGATCCCGCACCGTCGGCATCACCAGCGGGAACAGAGGTGACAGCAACTGCTGCAGGAAATCTCCCAGAAAGAAATCTTCCTGGCGTGGCTTCCCCACCACCGTGGCAGGAAACACTGCGTCATGGCGGTGAGAGATACTCGAGATTTTCATCACCGGGTAATCATGTTGGAGGGAATAGTAGCCGTAGTGATCTCCGAACGGTCCCTCGGGCCAGCGCTGTCCGCTAAGTGCGGTACCGTGGATGGCAAATTCACACTCGGCGATCAGCGGATGGGCCACCGAATCGGTACGAGTCATCTTCAACGGCGCACCCTGTAGCAACGATGCCAGCAGCAACTCACCTACATTCTCCGGCAACGGAGCCACGGCACTGGCGATCAATGCAGGAGGACCTCCCAGGAAGCAGGTCACGGGAAACTCCTGGCCGCTTCTTTCAGCCTCCATCAGGTGATAACCGCTTCCCTTGTGAATCTGAAAATGGAGACCGAGATGACCAGGGTCGTGTTTCTGTAAACGGTAGATACCGAGATTATGACGACCGTCTGTCGGATGTTCCGTGTAGACGAGCGGCAAGGTGATGAAGGGACCACCATCCAGATTCCAACTGGTGGTGATCGGTAAGTCATCGAGGGTGATCCCTGGTTCCTGAACTTCCAGTACCGGGCCACCGGAACGATTTTTCATTCCGACCCGAAACAGGGTCTTCGCTACATCGCGAGCTTCCCAGACCTTGGCGAATGTTGGCGGAACCATCGTTTCAGCGACGTGAACGAGGCGCTTGAGAAATTGCTGGCCATGATCCCCAAAACCGATTTGCACCCTGCGTTCGGAACCGAACAGGTTCGTCACCAGCGGGAACCGAGATCCGATGGGATTTCGAAACAGAAGAGCGGGACCATCAGCAGCGATGACCCTGCGGTGAATCTCCGCTACCTCAAGATGTGGGTCGACTGGAGCATCGACCTCCACGAGGTCGCCAGTTCTCCTCAGTTCTTCCAGATAATTAGCCAGGTTGCGATGCATCGGAGACTCCTGGCCGTATCTCGACGGCCTGAGCACGATGCTGCGTTAGCCTTGCTCGCCTGTCCAGTGCTTCAGGCGGCGTCCTCATCAGATAAGATCGGGATCCCCTCGACGCTCTGAACCCGAACCTC
>JBBWWE010000110.1:0-1923 GCA_050256595.1 Planctomycetota bacterium | reverse complement strand
TACCATCTGCTTCGGGCTGTTCTTCAGCGTCGTCGGAACCATCCTCGGCGGGATCTGGGCCAACTACTCCTGGGGACGTTTCTGGGGCTGGGATCCCAAGGAGAATGGTGCACTGTTGATCTGCCTGGCAGAGTTGATCATCCTCCATGCCCGCATGAGTGGCCTGGTTCGAGAACATGGCCTTCACATCCTGGTCGTGATCAACGGAATGATCGTCGCCTTTTCCTGGTGGGGAGTGAACCTGCTCGGAGTGGGGTTACATTCCTATGGATTCACCGATGGAATCTTCCAGTTGCTGCTGCTCTTCTACTTGATCGAAGCGGGCGTCGTGTTGATCTCGCTGATCCACCGGGGATTTCAGCGACATCTCTACCGACACGGCTCCAGCGGTTCCGCAGCCTAGACATGAGCAACCTTCTGTCGCAAGCATCCGGTTGTGTCATCTTTGATCTCGATGGAACCCTGATCGACTCCATCGGCGATATCACTGACTGCGTGAATACCATACGGCGCCAGCGTAGCGCATCCGATTGCTCTGCCGAGATCGTTCGAGCTGCAGTCGGTCACGGTGCAAGGGTGCTGTGCGAGAAGATCTTGCCCGACATCCTGCGACCCGATGAATCCATCGACGATCTCTTTCTGGAATTCCGGAGCATCTATATCGAGATCGCCAACGATCACTCCCGTGACATCCACTGGTTGCCTGGATCTCTCGACCTGCTCGACCACCTCCGGGACATGAACATCCCGAGGGCGATCTTGACCAACAAACCTCGTAGCGTCACCGAAGCACTGATGCCCCGGCTCGACCAGCATGGGCCCTGGGCCGCCGTGGTCTGCCCTGAAGATGCGGGAGCACCCAAGCCAGACCCCAGCGGTCTGATCTCGATCCTCGAAAAACTGAACTGCGCCGTGGAGAAGACGCTTCTGGTCGGCGATTCTGCGGTCGATTTCATGACCGGAATCAACGCCGGAGTCCGCACCGTCGGGTGCCGAGGCGGCTATGGTACGGCCACTCCTCCCGAACCGGATCTGTGGGTCGACGATCTGGCGCAGTTGATACCGAGGTGAACTGAAGAGAGGAGGTCGGATGGCAGCCACTGCCACCGGCAAGCGAAAGATGAAACAGAGCTTCCCGGATGAGGCGTCACGCCTGTGCCTGGGCAGTCATCTATCGGTCTCGGGAGGATCCTGGAAAGCGGTCGAAGAAGCGCAGCTTCTGGGGCTCCGCTCACTCCAGATCTTCACCAAGAACGCCAGCCGTTGGATTCAGCGCCCCATTCATGATCACGAGGCGATACGATTCCGAGAGGCGGTGCAGGAGTGGGGCCCCTACCCCGTGACCAGTCACGATTCCTACCTGATCAATCTCGCATCCCCGAAGGAGGAACTGTTCCAGAAATCGATCGATGCCTTCGCCGATGAAATTGAGCGAGCCGAAAAACTGGGACTCGATTATCTGGTGATGCATCCGGGAGCCCATGTCGGAAGCGGCGTCGATGCCGCCATCACCAGAATCGCCACGGGAATGCGCGAGTGCTTTCGCAGGATCCCCCACGTGAAGACGCGTATCTTGCTGGAGAATACCGCTGGCGGAGGTTCGACGATGGGGCGTTCCTTCGAGGAACTGAGAGATTTGCTGGCGGAAATCGATGCCCCCGAACGCACCGGTACCTGCCTCGACACCTGCCACATGTTCGCTGCAGGTTACGAATTGCGAACCGAAGCAGGGTACCAGAAAACGATGAAGCAACTCGACCAGACAGTCGGTGCCCGCCGCGTCTTTGCCCTTCACCTCAATGACAGCAAGGGCGACCTCGGCAGTCATCTCGATCGTCACATGCACATCGGCGAGGGCCTCATCGGAATAAGTGGATTCGAGTTGGTCATCCAGGACACTCGATTCGATGGAATCCCAAAGAT
>JBBWWE010000109.1:0-1982 GCA_050256595.1 Planctomycetota bacterium | reverse complement strand
GCCGGAAGGTCAATACCCGCTGCCATCTGGAACCTTCACGATGGCGCGGATGCTCCAGGATGGTGGCTACGCTACCGGCGTATTCGGCAAGTGGGGTCTCGGCGGACCGGGAACGACCGGCGCACCAGAGAACCAGGGCTTCGACACCTCATGCATCGTCAACTGCCAGCGCAAGGCGCACAACTTCTACCCCAACCACCTGTGGAAAAATGGCGAGAAGATGGTGCTGCCCGGCAACGGCTGGTTCAAGGCGCATCAAAAAATCGATGCGCCGCTCGCCACCGAGGAGGAGTACTACCAGCGTTATCTCGGGGAGACCTACTCGCCGGATGTGTTCCTCGACGAAGCACTTTCCTTCATCGATGAAAACGCGGATCGACCCTTCTTCCTCTACTATCCCAGTCCCATACCTCATGTCGCCCTGCAGGTCCCGGTCGAGGATCTCGATGCCTATCCAAGGGAATGGGATGAGAAACACTACCTCGGCGGTAGTTATCTACCGCATCCACGGCCGAATGCCGCCTACGCCGCCATGATCACCCACCTCGACAAGGAGGTTGGAGCCATCCTCGATCGTCTCGAGCAGCACGGTCTCTCCGACAACACCATCGTGATGTTCACCAGTGATAATGGCACCACCTGGGCCGGCGGTGTCGAGCACACCTTCTTCGACAGTACCAAGGGTCTCAGTGGCCTCAAGGGTAGCGTGCTGGAGGGAGGCATCCGGGTGCCTCTCATCGTCCGCTGGCCTGGCAAGGTCGAAGCGGGCAGCACCAGCGAGTATCCGTCATCGTTTCCAGACATGATGCCGACCTTCGCCGAGATCGCCGGCACCTCGCTGGATCGCCCCACCGATGGACACAGTCTGCTGCCCGCCTTCGGCGGCGCGAACCCCGCCCGACAAAAGGATCTCTACTGGGAACACGGCGATCAGCAGGCACTTCGCCACGGCGACTGGAAACTGGTACGGCGCAGACTCGGCAAGAAGAACCCGGAGACGAAACTTTTTGATCTAGCCGCCGATCCCGGGGAAAAGAAGGATCTATCGAAGCAACGGCCGGAGATCCTGGAGATGATGATCGAGCGGGCTGCGGTTACCCGCTTCCCATCCGTGATCTTCCCCAATCCAGGTCTCGATCAACTAACCGGCCCACAGTAACCAGACGGTACCGGTGAGCCACATCGGGCTCACGGACAGCCCGCATCCGGGTATGGCGCCGGTGGCGGCGCCCCGGAATCAAACAGGAAACTGAGCAGGTAGATCGCATCCGAGATGTCGATCCCGCCGTCTGCATTTGCATCGCCGGACGCCTCGGGACTCGGCGGGCCTCCTGCGGAGAAGAGGTAGGCGAGAAGAAAGACCGCATCTGAAATATCGATGGCACCTGAACCGTTGGTGTCGCCTCGGATGAATGGATCGGCGCATGGACTCGGAGGCAGCATCCACTCGAGGATCCGTGCCATCAGCGCACTACGATCTGCAGCCACGACAGACGAGAACGGAAATGCCAGCACCGCCGCCTTGTGATCCTCATCGACCATCACCACTGCGGCCCCGCCCCCTTGAAGTGTCCCCGCACCCGATGCCGGATCGTAGGAGAACGCCTTCTGTGCCGGTGGCAGCGCCGTCAATTCCGACTGGTAGCCACCGCTCGACAGTTGCAGGTCCAGGCCATCCCCCAGCGGATTCCCCGGCTCTCCCAGTAAACCTGGCAGACCCATATCCCACTGCTCGTGCTGGAGGAACAGGTAGTTGGTGAACAGTGCAGTAGTGTCGAGATATGCGGTGGCATACGCTCCCGAGAGCACCAAGTTGCCACCGGCCTGCAGGTATTCCATCAGCAGTGCCTGGCGCACGGGACCCAGTTGATCGGGGAAGCCGCTGTGGAAGTAACCGATCGGCCACATCACGACACCGTCGGTATACTCAGCGAGCAGCCCGGTGGTCACCGGACCATCGACAAAGATCGGAAGAGCACACG
>JBBWWE010000108.1:0-3440 GCA_050256595.1 Planctomycetota bacterium | reverse complement strand
ACGGCTCCGAGACCCCGGACAACATGAGACATCGGTGACAGAAACCTCCTGGAACAGATGAGAAAGAAGCCGAGGCAGATGCCTACATGGAGGCCGCTGACTGCCAGCAAGTGGCTGAGCCCTGTTCTTTTCATCACCGCGCGTGTTTCTGGATCCAGCAGGCCTCTTTCACCGAGCAGCAATGCGCATCCCCAGCGGGCATCGATGGAAAGTAAACAGTCCAGAGCGCGAAGTCGGAGACGATCGGCCTGCGACAGGAGAGTTCCTCTGGAAATGACTCGCCAATGACCGGATCTGGCGACCTTGCGAAAAGAACCGTTCCCCGCTGTCAGTAAAGTCTGGATGCGGTCACCGCGTCCCACCATCACGACTCCCGGCAGTGAGATCGTCACGATTCCGTCGATGGGCTCATCTTCTGGCCCGTTCTTCCGCTTCAGTTGTTGGAGTTTCAGTATCGTTGTTCCCTGGAACAGCGGTCTCGTCTTGCGACCGATGTGGCGACGAGGTACGGAGGCCACTTTCCCCTCGATGAGCACCGGACCTGCAACTAACTCGGCAGGGGATGCGGTCTCCGGAGGTGCCAGCAATAGGCCCATCATCAGGGGTAGAAGTAACCTGAGCAGGATGGCTCGCGGACCTGGAAGGGTACTCAGCAATCCGGTGCTGATGATCATGACAAGCAGACAAGCAGACGATAACTGGCCCGCAGCATCGCGAGCCCACGAACCGGTACCCAACCACAGTGCAATGGCCGGGGTGAACAAGGGTGGGATCGACATCGAGGTGCCGGCGCAAGTATCGATTTTCCACGAGTGATCGTGTTTTGGGGTCAACGGTTCCTTCTTCAGCCCTGGTTTTGACTTCATCCAGTGTGCTGAGGGCGACCGAGATGGGCATCCTAGTGGATGCAATGAAGGGCCGGATCTGGTCGAATAGGGGCAGTTGAGGGATCCGTTGTCGCGAGAGAGGTTCGATGTCGAAAAATGCAATCATCGCGTGTGCGATCGTCGCGACGCTGGTACTGATTCTGGGTCTGCTGCTGACGGATCAACTGTTCGATTCGTCCCTGCCCGGGATCGACTCTGACCCCAACATCGAATCCAGCACCAGCGAGCTCGATGGCCCCCGGGTGATCTCCACAACTTACGATGAGATACAGATCGATCCGGGAGTGGTGCCGCTGAGCGGCACGGTGTTGACCCCCGAGGGGGCAACCGCCGGCGGCGCCGAGGTGCGCATCTACCGCGCCAACTTTCCCGCCTCCGTCAGTGAACGCGATGGGCTCTCGGTGTGGGAAGTGCTCGACTGGAATCTGCTTCGCTCCGGCGCCGAGCAACTGACGAGGTTGCCGCTCCGTGAAGACCTCGACAAGGCGCTCATTGCTGGTGGCAGTGTCCTGGCTGACGAAAATGGCCACTACCAGTTCGGTAACCTGGAGCCGGGGCAGTACCTGGTGGCGGCAGCAGCGCAGGATACGTTGCTGACCCCGTTCCCCGAGATCATCGAGTTCGACGGGACACAACTGGAGCGAGACATCCTGTGTCTGCTCGGCTCGAGCCTTGTGGTGCGGGTACGGGCTGGAAATTCAGGGGCAAAGGGAGCCCGGGTGATCCTGCGTGGATCGGTGATCGATTCGAGTGTCGGATCGGAGTCGTGGTTCATGACCCGCGAGGAACTGATCCTCTACATGCTCAATCCTCCCATCCGCGAGGCGCGTGCCGATGGCGCTGGAATCGCTCACTTTGGTCGCTTGCCGCGCATCAACTATCAGTTGTTCGTGCAGAAGTCTCCGTGGGCCCAGGCCAGCCAGACATTTGTGCTGCAGGATCCACGCGAGATCGTCATCGAGTTGCAACCGGGGGCGACCATCGATGGCATCGTGATTTCCACCGAAGGGGTCGGTGTCGAAGCCGCGCGTGTCAGAGTCAGCAAGGCCAACGGCAACGATTGGGGCCAGATTCCGGCACCACTTCCGGAGACGATCAGTGGTGCGGATGGTCGATTCTTGCTCGAGGGGATCCCCCCGGGATCTTACGAGATTCGTACCGAGGCCAAGGGCTTTATCGATGGAAGATTGCGCAATATCCAGATCGAATTCGATGAGGTTCTTCCCGCCGAGGTGGTGGTCGAGGTGGGTGCCGTTATCCGTGGTATCGTTCGAAACGATGCGGGAGAGCCACTGAAGGATATCGATGTCTCCGCCGAGCGCAGTGGCCGCAATCGCCAGGGCCAGGGTGAGACCACCGTCACCGATGGCGACGGGAAGTTCATCTTCGATACGTTGACCGCTGGTGATTACCGGGTCGCCTGCACCGGTGACGGCTGGCGACGCTGGCGCGAGACGGTCAAGACCGGTGGTGAGGAGCTGGAAGTCACCATGAAAGTGGCGCCGGCACTGATCGGCCGGGTGCTCGATTCCCGTGGCGAGGCGCTATTCAGGGCGCAAGTTCAGATCGATCAGGGTTGGGGTGGTGGCGATGCTACCGTCACCGACCAGCAGGGACGTTTCCGTCTGTCCCTTGAAATTGGTGGTGATCGGATCGTCGTACGAGCCCGTGGCTTTGCCGAGTTGCGTCAGCAGACCGATCCCGAGGGAGGGGATCTGGGCGACCTGATCCTTGCCGATGCCGAGCTGATCACCGGTCTCGCTCTGGCGCCCGATGGGGCTCCCCTTTCCGGGGCGCGGGTTACAGCCAACGAGCAACGACAAGACGGCGATAACAATAATCGTCGCGGCGGACCACGCCGCATGAACGCTACCGCCTGGTCCTCGTCTGATGGCAGTTATCGCCTCGAGTTGCCCCAGCCGGGACTACGCTGGCAAGTGAAGGCATCCTTTCCGTTGCTGCTCGAAAGTGAAGAGGTGGTGGTTCAGCCCATCGGTGGTGTTGCCTCGGAAGTGAATCTGATGCTGCGCTGGGGCGCCGAGGTCGGTGGCATCGTGATCGGTGATGGAAGCCCCGTGGAAGGCGCGACCGTGACCCTTTCTCGCAGCGGCAATCGTAACTCGCGTCGGCAAAATGGCGGCTGGAACCGCAACAGTCGAAGCGCCCGGACCGACCAGAATGGCAACTTCCTCATCCGGGGCCTGGAGCAAGCGACCTACAATCTTCGCGCTAGTGCCACCGGATTCGGTGATGCACGGATTGAGGATCTGGCCCTGGCTTCCGATGAACAGCGTCACCTCGAGGTCGTGTTGCAGCGGGAGGCGCGTCTCGAGGGGGTTGTCATCGATCAGTTCGGGGCTCCGATTGCTGCAGCCCAGGTTTCTGCTTCCGATTCTTCGGGGGCGTGGAGAAGGAGCAGCAGCGGCCCGGATGGGTTCTTCGCCATCGATCGTCTGGTTCCCGGTGAGATCAATGTCCGCGCCGATGCGAGCGGTTACATGCGCTATCGACTCAATGATGTCAATCCCAGTCTGGGTCCGATCGAGATCGTCA
>JBBWWE010000107.1:0-8045 GCA_050256595.1 Planctomycetota bacterium | reverse complement strand
CCGGGCGTCATACTGGGTATCTTGGGGGCGACCACCCTGAGTCAACTGCTGAGTTACGGCACCTTCTGGTACCTGATCCTCTATTCCATGATGATCCTGTTCTTCACTTACTTCTGGACATCACTTTACTACAACCCCGTCGAGATCGCCGACAACATGAAAGAACACGGTTCTTTCGTTCCCGGGATCCGGCCGGGCCGACGTACTGCCGAATATCTTCAGCAGGTTTTCTCACGAATCACCCTGGCGGGAGCTGTGTTTCTCGCCGCCATCGCGCTGATCCCGATGCTGGTCACCCAGAAGATGGGGATCGATTCCTTTGCTGCCCAGATGCTGGGGGGGACGGGAATCCTGATCGTCGTGGGAGTGGCTCTCGACCTTGTCGATAAGGTCGAAGCCCAGCTCCTGGCCCGCCAGTACGAAGGCTTCGTGGCTCCCCGTCGCAAGAAGTCGGGAGCCGTTACGAGGGATAGTTAGACGGTGCGGCTGGTATTCCTCGGACCTCCCGGCGTTGGTAAAGGTACTCAGGCAGCGGGCCTTGCCAGCGATCTGTCGATTCCGCCCGTCTCTACCGGCGCCTTGTTACGCGCGGCTCTCGATAAGGGGACACCGACCGGTCTCGAGGCGAAATCCTTCATGGAAGCCGGTGAACTGGTTCCCGATTCAGTGGTGTTGAGGCTGGTCGAGGAACGAATTTCCCGGGCGGACGCCAGTGCTGGTTGGCTTCTCGATGGATATCCGAGAAATCTCGAACAAGCCGGGGCCCTTTCTCAGCTGCTCACCGAGTTACAGCAGTCGCTGGACCGGGTGGTTTACTTCGAGTGTTCCGAGTCGGAAGTCGTTCGCCGCCTCGGAGGTCGACGTGTGTGTCGCAACTGTGATAAGACCTTTCACATCGAGTTCGCCCCTGCATCCGGCGCCTGTAGTGCTGGTTCGGGAGATGCTTGTGACCTTTATCAGCGCAGTGACGACGCCGAGGAAGCGATCCTCAATCGTCTCGAGGTCTACCTACGCGAGACCCTTCCATTGGTCGATCACTACCGTGAGCAGGATGCGTTGGTGGTCGTCGACGGATCGATGTCCATCGAAGCAGTCAGTGTCTCATTGCGAGAGGCGTTGGGGATAACTCCGTGATCCACTACAAATCTCCCCGCGAGATCGATCGTATGGCGGTTCCCGGCGAGATGGTTGCTCGTACTTTCCAGTCCATTGCCGGGTTGATCCATGCCGGTACCGCGACCCAGGAAATCGATGATGCTGTGCGTGATTGCGTCCAGGGTCTCGGTGCCAAGCCGCTCTTTCTCGGCTACAACGGATTTCCTGCGCACTGTTGTATTTCGGTCAATGATGAGGTGGTGCACGGGATTCCTGGAGACCGGGTTTTGCTCGAAGATGATCTCGTCAGCATCGATATCGGTATCGAGGCGGAAGGATTCTGTGGTGATTCCGCACGCACTTTCTTGATCGGAGCTGGCGACGACACTTCTCGTCAGGTTGTGAGCGTCTGCCGAGCTGCTCTCGCCGCTGGAATCGAGGGGGCGGTCGCTGGCAGTACTCTGGTGAAGATGATCGAAGCGATCGAGAGTGTCATTCGCGAATCTCGCCTGGGCCTGGTCGAGAGCTTCGTGGGCCATGGAATTGGTCGCCAGATGCACGAGGAACCTCAGGTGCCCAACTTTGTTAGTCCGGTGCTGCGCCGTGGCGATATCGAACTACGCCCAGGACTGGTGCTGGCCATCGAGCCGATGGTCAATTCCGGGACCGGAGCGGTACGGACACTCGACGACGGCTGGACCGTGGTGACCGCAGACGGGGGTGTCTCGGCTCATTGTGAGCACACGGTAGCGGTCACCGAGGAGGGGCCCAGGGTCCTGACACTGGGACCAGGGGAGTCCTGGCCCCCTGTTTCCGGAACTCCGGGTCAATAACGTCTTGCAGCGCCCCCTCTGAACCAGCAAAAAGTCAGAAATATTGTGGAAATAGTAAGATGCGACTTGACGCTAGAGGGACCCTGTCAGTATATTCCTCGCTCCCCCTTGTCCACATTCGGGCGAGATATGTGTGTTTACAGGTGGAATCGAACTGTGTTCCGACTCCTCGGAGATCGGGCCGCTTTTCTTCGTGCCCGTGCGCTACGAGTTGCCTGGTTTACAGGTGGGAGAGTGATGGAGTGAGGAAGTGATCGCCCAGGCCGGAATTCAATTCCGAAAGTTGGACGGTTTTCCCCCGGGTGTGAGGAGAAGGTCAGCATGAAGGTACGTGCTTCCGTGAAGCGGATCTGCGAGCGATGCAAGTTGATCCGCCGTAAGGGAGTTCTCCGTATCATCTGCGTCAATCCTCGTCACAAGCAAAGGCAAGGCAAGTAGAGTCATCTTCTCATGTGTGGTGTGTTCTTCACGCCGTTTCGTGTGAAGTAGTTGGGGTCGGGTCGAACGGATGCCAAGAATCCAGGGTGTGGACATTCCGCCGAACAAGCGCGTTCATGTGGCGCTGACTTACATCTTCGGGGTTGGTCCCTACTCGGCTCTCAAGATCTGTGACGGTGCGGGCATCGCCCCGGAGGTCAAGGCGAGAGATCTCAGTGAGGACGAGGTGAGTCGAATCACCACCGTGATCCAGAATTCCTACATTGTCGAGGGAGAACTCCGGCGACAGGTGCAGCAGAACATCACGCGTCTGAAGGAGATTGCCAGTTACCGGGGCGTTCGACATCGCAGAGGACTTCCGGTGCGCGGACAGAACACCCGTACCAATGCCCGGACCCGTAAGGGCCCGGCTCGTGCCGTGGCGAAGAAGAAGAATTAATCACCCTCGAATTGGAGACTTTGAATTGGCAAAGGCAGCGAAGAAGGTCCGGAGAAATCTTGCTCGTGGGGTCGTCCACATCAAGTCGACCTTCAACAATACGATCATCTCCCTGACCGATCCTGAGGGTAATGCCCTGATGAGTCAGAGTGGTGGGACGGTCGGTTACAAGGGAAGTCGCAAGTCGACGCCCTTTGCTGCTCAGCGCGCCGCAGAGAACTGTGCAGCTGCGGCCAAGAAGCTGGGGGTTACCCAGGTGGATCTGAAGGTGAAGGGGCCCGGACCAGGACGCGAGTCCGCGATCCGCGCCATCCAGTCCAGTGGCCTCGAAATCCTGGCGATCGAGGATGTCACCCCGCTTCCGCATAACGGTTGCCGTCCGCGCAAGCGACGTCGAGTCTGAGGAGAATCAAAGATGGCACGCACCCTCGGACCCAAATGCAGGCTTTGCCGCCGTGATGGCGACCGGTTGTTTCTCAAAGGCACTCGATGCCATACCGCCAAGTGTGCCATCGCGAAGCGTGCCTATCCGCCAGGAATGCACGGATTTCGACGCGGGCGTCCGACCGCATACGGAGTTCGGTTGCGTGAGAAGCAGAAGGCCAAGAGGATCTACGGAGTTCTCGAAAGACAGTTCAGAAAGTATTTCGCCGAGGCAGAGCGCCTTCGTGGAAACACCGGAGCCAATCTCCTGATCTTGCTGGAGCGGAGACTGGACAATGCTGTTTTCCAGTTAGGGTTTGCTGATAGTCGTAGCCAGGCTCGTCAGTTCGTGGCTCATGGCCACGTCACCGTGAATGGACGGAAACTCGATGTCTCCTCTTACCTGGTCAAGGTTGGGGATGTCATCTCGCCGAAAAATCACAAGAAGAGCGAGTCACTGGCAAGAGAACGGGTCGAGGGGCAGCAGGGAAGATCGGTCCCCGAGTGGCTCTCTCTCGATGCCAAAGAGTTGAAGGGTACGGTAGCGCGATTCCCCGCACGTGAGGATGTTGCGATACCGATCCAAGAAGCGTACATCGTCGAATTCAGTTCCCGTTAAGGGCTGAATTTCCGCTCATAGAATCCTTGCCGTGTCGAGTGCCTGAGAAGACCTTGCCACCGCGAGAAGGGAGCCCCTTCCATGTCGATGCGAGTTCGCTGGCGTGAGTTCGAATTGCCGAATCGGGTCGAGTGTGAACCTGAATCTAACACCAAAGGTTACGGAAAATTCATCATCGAGCCCTTCGAGAGGGGTTTTGGCCACACCGTGGGCAATAGCCTCCGCAGGGTTCTGCTATCTTCCATCGAGGGTTCTGCCCTGGTAAAGGCCAGCATCGATGGAGTTGACCACGAGTTTGATACCAAAGCTGGCGTGCTGGAGGACATCTCGCACGTTGTGCTCAACCTCAAGCAGGTGCTGGTTGAACTGGTCGGTGTCGATGAAGCCGAACTCACCATCAAGAAGTCAGGGGTTGGCCCCATCACCGCCGGAGACATCGAGCACGGGGAAGAAGTGGTGGTACATAACCCGGATCTGGTGATTGCAACCCTGACCCAGAATGTCGAGTTCTCCGCGAATCTTGTCGCGCGGATCGGCCGCGGATACGTCACGGCCAATGAGAACTCACAGGATCAGAAGCAGATCGGCCAGATCTGGCTCGATTCGATTTTCTCTCCTGTGATCAGAGTTCGATACCGGGTCGAATCCACCCGTGTCGGCCAGTTGACCAACTACGACAAATTGATTCTTGAGATCTGGACCGACGGGACCATCGAGCCCGATAGCGTTCTGGTCGAGGCCGGCAAGATTTTGCGCAAGCACCTGACTCCGGTGGTGAAGTACTTCGAACTCGGATCCGAGGTGCTGCAGCCGCGGATTCCCGAGATTTCACTTCCCGACGATGAGGATGAAGAACTCCGCATGATCCTCGATATGCCCATCTCTCAACTGGAACTCTCGGTCAGGGCTTCGAACTGCCTGGAATCGATGAACATCTCCTCCCTGAGAGAACTGATTCGTCTACGCGAAGATGATCTTCTCCGTATCCGTAATTTTGGTCAGACCTCGCTCGAGGAACTGAAGGCGAAATTGGTCGTTCTTAACCTCGAACTGGGACAGGTCCACGGATAACCTCCAGGGAGTATTTCGATGCGTCATCGAGTTGCAGGAAAGAAACTGAGTCGGACGAGCAGCCATCGCAAAGCTCTCGCCAAGAATCTCATGCGCGCCATGATCATCGAGTGGCAGGGAAAAGGTCATATCGTGACCACTCGCAGCAAGGCGAAGTTCATCCAGCCGAGGGTCGAAAAATTGATTTCTCTGGCTCGCGATAAGAGCGTTCACAATATCCGAAGAGCGATGAGCATCATTGGTGATCGAAAACTGGTGCAACTACTGTTCGATGAGATCGGTCCCTACTACAAGGAGCGTCCCGGGGGGTACACCCGGGTCTTGAGGATGGTCAAGCCGCGTCTTGGCGATGCTTCGGTTCGAGCGTATCTGGGTTATGTTCGCGAGGATGACGAGTATCCCGAGGGTGATCGCCGAATCGTGGATGACTCCTCTCGAGCAGAACAAGAGGATGCTGTTGCTACCGCCGAGGTGACCGATGACACCACGGAGCCAACTGACGAAGAGCCTCAGGCTGCGGCTGAATCGGTCGACCAAGAGGATGCCCCCGCCGAGGCCGATGAATCGGAAACTGCCGAAGAGCCTCAGGAGGCCGATGCCCCCGCCGAACAAGAGGACGCCCCAGCAGAGGCGGATGATTCTGAGACTGCCGAAGAGGCGGTTGCTGACGAGCCCGAGCCGGCCGCCGAAGAGCCTCAGGCTGCGGATGAATCGGTCGAACAAGAGGATGCCCCCGCCGAGGCGGATGATTCTGAGACTGCCGAAGAGGCGGTTGCTGAAGAGCCAGAGCCGGCTGCCGAAGAGTCTCCGGAGGCCGATGACCCCGCCGAACCAGAGGAACCACCAGTCGAGGCGGACGGTTCGGAAGATGCCCCTGCAGAAGAGGATTCCGCAGCCAAAGGGGATAAGAACCCCGAATAGCGGATTCGCGACCTCGTCCCCCCGCCTGAAGCACCCCTGATTTCCCTCAACTGGTTGGCTGCCGTCACATTCCTCGCACCATTGGTCGTGCGATCAGGGGAGGGCAATGGCGCAGTGCCCTGGCGCGACTGAGCGGTTCAACGGGTCAGCAGCCCGCGTTTCCTGTGGCCAAGACTGCCATTCGAGAACAACATTCAAATTTAACTTCACTGGACAATTCGGCTTAACAGAACTATCCATTATGATTTTTAGTCATTTTAGTATTGCGATTACTTCGAAAGTACATGAGTAATAATACACGCTTGACATTCATGGGCTGACGCGGTTGGATGGCGTGAGATCGTGGCGAAATCCGGTGACCATGTCTCTCTTATTTTCTTGCCGGAAATAGCCGATTTTGGGCGATTATTAGACAAACAGCCGGTACCCCCGAAGGAGTATCAGCCGGTTTAGAATGCTTTTGGAATATTTTACTTAGGGATGATTTCTTTTATCTATGTCAAGGGAGCAGAGTATGTATCTCTCATTGGTTTTGACTCGTCTGCGCTCATTACAATTGACCGCAATTTTTCTAGTTTGTACTTCTGTTTCTCTTGCTGGCGGTGGTCAGTCTTTAAGCATTAGCAGTACCAGTACTCAGGGCCTGGCTCCTGCCAGTCTGTCCCTGTCTCTCGATTCGAGTGCTGCGACAGAGGGATTTGTCGTCGCTGTTGCTTATGACGATTCCCTGGCCTCGGTTACGGATCTTTCCACGGCCTCAACGGCTACGGATTCTTCCGGAGCAGAATTGATCGTTTCAGAGATCCTGTCCGGAGGGTTCACCCTCGGAGTGGTTCTGGATGCTGAGGCTCCCTTCGATGGGCATACGATTCCTGCGGGTTCGGGGCTTGTTCTCGCCACGTTAACCGTGACCCCCTCAGCGATCGTTGGAACCGATACCGTTGTGGCGTTTGAGTTCAGCGACGGAACACTGAACAACCCACCGCTCGAAAACATCATCGTTCAGGGTGGATTGTCGATCGGGGCAGCTGAAGGGTTGGGTCTCAGTGGTGGCGCGTTGACGCTGCTCGAGCCGCCCCCGGCTGATTTGAGAGCAGAGGATAGTTCTGCACCAGCTGATGGCTTCGGAACCACTGCCGATGTGAGAATCCTGCTCGATAACAGTCTCGGCGGAGTTCAGGGTTTTGTTATCGCGATGACTCATGACCCGAGCGTGATTACCCTTGAAGACATCTCGACCGGTGCTGATACAGATGCCGCGGGAGCTGAGTTCACCATCTCAAATATTTATAGCGACGGCGGTACCCTGGGAGCTGTGCTCGATTTCACGTCTCCTTTCGATGGTCAGACGATTCCACAGGGAACCGATCTTCATCTCGCTTCGTACACTTACTCCTGTAATAACGCCAACATCTACACCGAGGGAGATCCAGTGCCGACGGCAGAAACGAGTGACCTCACTCTCGCCGACGGAGTTCTGGGTTCGCCGGCACTCGATAATGTAATCGTTGTCGGAGGACTGTCGGTTGCTCCACTGCTCGAGGATGGCACATTCACCTGTGACCCGGTGGGAGTCCCCGCCGAGGACACCACGCTGTGGATGGAAACCGAGTTTGACGAGGGTGCTGGCAACTACGCATACCACGGTCAAACCGGAGATCTGTGCTTCTTCTACAAGGACGATGACGATTACATCCAGGGTTTCACCTTCACCGTCTGCTACGACTGCGATCTGACGATTCATGAGGATTCCTGGGAGTTCAATGGATCGATTCTCGACCAGGTCGGGATCGAATATCTCGCCGTCCAGGTCGATGACGATTGTTCCGACGGAGAAACCGGGGAACTGATCGTCGCGTTGCTGCTCGATGCACTGCCACCTTTCGAGGGACAGACCTTGCCACAGACCACCGACCTCAATGAAGGTCGTCTGCTGGTCGGTAAGATGCGTGTCACCGTCGATGACAGTGCTGAATGTAACGAACATCAGCCGATCGAATGGTGCAACGACATCGACGGCAACGGCGATGTCTTGCTCTACAACAACGTGGTCATAGATTACGAGTCGATCCAGGTCTACGAGCGCAATGACACCTCGGTATACGTGGTGCCCGAAGAGATCTTCCAGCGCGGTGACTGCAACAGTGACGACAAGGTCGATCTGGCTGATTCAGCGACGATGCTCGCCCATCAGTTCAGCGGTCTT
>JBBWWE010000106.1:0-2991 GCA_050256595.1 Planctomycetota bacterium | reverse complement strand
GATCTGGCGCCTCCGGGCCCCGTCAGGGATCTCAGGGGCTCGCCCACCCCACTCGATGACCGCTGCAGCGGTGGCTCTCGAAACCGCGCACAGGAACTCGAAATCGATGGTGTCTATGGTATCGGTGCGGCGGTGGTAGTGCGGATTCCGAAAGTTGGCCGTATCGGTCAGCATGATGCCGCGCAGCCCTGCCTGCCAGTAGGGATAGTGGTCGCTACGGGCAGCATCTCCGAAAAAGCCAGCAATCCGGTTAGCGCTGAAATATTTCAGGCCGGGGACATAGCGATCGACGCAACGCTCGAAGATGTTACCGAGGCCGCCGGACTGGAAGTTCCCCGCCACCAGGATGAAGTCTCCCTGGTGAGGAATCGCAGCAATCAGCGGAATCCGCACCGGGGCATCCTGGCTCCCCTGCTCGTGTACCCGGTATCCAATCATCTCCAGATCGAGCAGTCCGTCGACGCGGCGTGAAGAGTCGGCAAGGATTCGATCGACATGAGCACGACTACCGACCAGCCCCACCTCCTCGGCAGCGAAAAAGCACATTCGAACGGTACGCTCGGGGCGGTGGTGAACCAGCACCCGGGCGATCTCGAGCAATCCCGCGACGCCGGAACCGTTGTCGTCAGCTCCCGGGCAGTTTCTCACCGTATCGTAGTGCGCACCCACTTCGACGACGGTGGTCGGATCGACCAACCCCTCGATCTCGACGATGAGATTGACCTGCTCGACCCCGCGCCAGGGCCCCACCGCTTCTCGCTGGACCTGGTACCCCAGTTGCCTCAGGCGCTTTTCGATGTACTCGACAGAACGTCGGGTTTCATCGGCATCGCCGGCAAAACGAGGACCGAGCGCCACCAGTGATTGCAACTGCTGCTGACAACTCTCCGCAGTGATCTCAGCGATGATCGGAACAATCGCCTCGCGGGTTGCCGCAGGAACCATGCAGCCCACCAGGGAAACGACCAGCAGCAGCCACAGCGAGCATCTACACCGCCTGAGCAACGCTGCCATCACTGAGAAACCACCTTTCGCTCCAGCACCACAAAAGCACAGGAGTAACGGTTCTTGTCATCGGCGGGACATTCTTGTCTCGATACCTGCTGCCATTGCTCGGGATCGAGTTGAGGAAAGAAGGTATCTCCCTCGAAATCCCCCTCCACCTCGGTCCTGTGGATGCGCTGCGCCAGCGGCAGAAACAACGCGTAGATCTCGCTGCCTCCGATGACGAAGACCTCTTCTTCATCGACACAGGCTTCGAGCGCCGCCTGGGTAGTCTGGAAACCTTCCACCACCTCCGGCAGGGAATCCGGATCTCGTGACAGCACCAGGTTGCGACGACCGGGAAGAGGCTTGCCGATGGAATCAAAGGTGCGACGTCCCATGATGATGGGAGATCCCATCGTGGTCTTCTTGAAGTGAGCCAGATCCGCCGGCAGATGCCACGGGATCGAGCCCTCGTTTCCGATCACTCCTGCGGTGCCGGTGGCAACGATCAGCGAGATGCGCACGTCACACCGCCACCGGAGCAGGAATCGCCGGCTGGGGGTCATAGTCTTGCACCTCGAAGTCCTCGAAAGAGAACTGATCGATCTCGGCAATATCGGAGCAAATACGCAAAGACGGAAGCTCGCGTGGTTCCCTCGAAAGCTGCTTCTTCGCCTGCTCGAGATGGTTGTCGTAGAGATGCAGATCGCCAAAGGTGTGGATGAACTCTCCCACCTGGAGCCCTGTGACATGAGCGACCATGTGCGTCAACAGCGAGTAACTGGCGATGTTGAAGGGCACCCCGAGAAAGATGTCGGCGCTTCTCTGATAGAGTTGACAGTGCAACCGTCCATCGAGAACCTGAAACTGAAACAGACAGTGACAGGGCGGAAGTGCCATATCCTCGATGAGAGCCGCCTTCCAGGCGCTGACGATCAGTCGTCTGGAATCGGGATTGGCCCGGATCTCGTTGACCACATCTTGCAACTGATCAACTACCCGCCCACCAGCACCTTCCCACTTACGCCACTGGGCGCCGTAAATCGGCCCCAGATCACCGGTCTCGGGATCGGCCCATTCATCCCAGATGCGAACTCCTGCTTGCTGCAAAGGTTTGACGTTGGTCTCTCCGGAGATGAACCAGAGCAACTCGTGGATGACCGACTTGAGATGGATCTTCTTGGTCGTCAGCAGCGGAAATCCGGCTTGCAGATCGAAGCGGATCTGGCGGCCAAACAGAGCACGGGTACCGGTACCGGTTCGGTCACCCTTGCGTACACCGTTTTCGAGCACATCGGTGACAAGATCCAGATAGGTTTGCATCGACCCCCCGCTCCTCGCTGGCCCCACGAGCCGCGACAACTCAGTGTCACCGATGGCTCATTGGTCCGCCACTGACCTTCGAGGGGAATGAAAGGAACCGATGTTTCAGAAGGAAGGTGCACCCGATCAGGCGCAGGGCCCCGAGAGGGAGAGTTGGCACTCGAGAATGTCGGAGGTCGGATCATCGCCACAATCGGGGAAGGGTGCCGGCAACGGAGGGCCGTTGGCAAACAGAAACATCAGAGAACTCACTGGATCAGCGAGGTCGAGAATACCGTCATCGTTAGCATCAAATGCGTCCGCACATCCAGACACACCACCCCCTGAGACAAACAGCGCCTCGAGCACCGTGATGGGATCTGCCAGATTGAAAAGTCCATCCGCATTTGCATCTCCACGTCGAAACTCGGCCTGAGCTTCTATGCCGATGAAAACGGTGATCAGATCCTCGGAGCCACTGGCAACCACAACATCGAGGACACCATCGCTGTTGAAATCTTCCACCTGAATACAAACGGGATCGGACGGAACGGGATAGGTGCTGAACTCCTGGTACGGGACTCCGTCCAGTCCATGGCCGCGTAGAATTATCATTTCGTCGTCAGCCCTGCTGAAGAACAGAAGATCGGGAGTCCCATTCCCGTCGAGTTGAGCTGCAATCAGATCATCAGCGAAATCGAG
>JBBWWE010000105.1:0-2134 GCA_050256595.1 Planctomycetota bacterium | reverse complement strand
GGCGACGGGGGGACTGCCGGGGTCTGCATCGATCGAGAACTCGGGTGGTTCGCTGTCTTCGCCGGGTTCGATGGTCGTAGGGATGAACACCATTTCCGGGGCCTCAGGGTCAGTCATCGAACTTTCCATCGCAGGCAGGTTCACGGTGGCCAGGTCGAGCACCTCCTCGGGCAGCATCGCCTGATCGTGCTGGGCCAGCAGTTGTACGCATCTTCGATGGACGTCGTTTGCTTGATCGCCACAGGCGTCCAGTTCCTGCTGGTATCCGGTCCAGTTTCCCGACCGGATGAGCAGGGCAATCCGCCCGGCCCGAGTGGTGGCTAACTTCTGTTTGCTGGCATCTTCAGCCGGCATCTCCTTCAATCCGCCGAAGGCGAGATCACGCCTCGCTTCGAGCACGGCCTCGATGTTCCGAGGCCTGGCGAGAGTGGTCGTGTTCAGGGCCACGGCGATGGAGATGGTGGGCTTCTCATCGACGACCGAGACGTTGAGTGGCTCGGTGTCGGCAAAGACGGGAGGTGCAAGGGAAGCGAGATAGGCCGCCATGAACTCCGGCTCGTGGCAGGTGGTGCAGTCTTGTCCGACGTTGTGGTTGGGTGGCAGTGGCGGAAACGCATTCTTCAGTCCTGCACCCGGAGGTATCTGACCAAATGTCGGTAAGGGAACGGCTCCTGCTGGCAGAGCCCCGGCGGGGATCCGCTGGAGAGCGGAGCGCCGGATGGGGCGAGCGGCCTGGGCTTGCAGTAGTTCGGCTGCCAGCAAACTGCCCAGCAGGGTGATGATCAATGAGATACGAAGTTGAGCGGTCATGAAGACTCCTGAGGGATTACGGTCCGGTGCGGGTATCCGGCGATGCGGAGATTGTAAGTGAAGATCATCGAGCCATCGAGGGAACTATGCACTGCGTTGGAGATGACAGCAGTTTATCCGTGGGGTGATGGACATGAAAAAACAGGACCGCATCGAGATTCGATGCGGTCCTGTTTCGTATTCAAAGCCTGATTCCCGCTTCAGGAGCCGGAACCGGTCGCTCTCGAACGGCTGGCACCCGTGTTGTTCGCCTTGCCGCGACTGTCGCCAATCCTTGGGTTCTTGCCATTACCCCTCGAACCGAGGAGTCCGGAACCCTGTCAGCAGCCGCCAGGCAGCGGCAACGATTGCAACTCGGCAAGATCCATCCGTTCGAGCCAGATCACCGACTCGACGTTTTTCTTCAGGTCTTCTGTTTCGGTAGCGCCTCGTGCTTCTGCATCTTCAGCGAGCAAGCGGAAGTGCTGCCGTGCCTTCTCGGCTTCTGGCTTCCACACTTCTGGCTTGGCGCCCTCGAGGCGTAACTTCCAGGTGGCGAAGTACTGAGCCGCAGCGATTCGTGCGCGCGCATCGCGGGCCAGTGTCGGGTCGGCTTCCTTGGCCTCTTCGAGCACCTCTTCCATCCCCGAGATTCCATTCCAGGTATTGCCCGACATGAACTCGGCGTGGCTCGCCCGCAGACGCAACCAGCGATTCGACTCTGGAGAATCCGATGGAGCTTCACCGATGGCTTGTCCGAACAACTCGGCAGCCAGTTTCCAGTCTTCACCTTCGGTGGCAGTGATCGCCTGTTCGACGGTCGTCGCGACCCGGGTGCGTGCTTGTAGATTCTGCCCCGGACCAAACCACCAGATGGCAAGCAGGACGGGAACAACCGCCCAGATGGTCCACAGCCACTTGCTCTTGCTCATATCAGGATTCCTTCCTGTCGTCGTGTGTATCTTCAGCACATCGACCTACAGGAATCATATCCGAGATCGATCCGATTGGCGAGAGTCTGCAGAATTGCCACGAGAGGGGCAAACAGGGCAGTCGAGCGATGATCTTCCATCGCAAGTTCGCTTCTGAACTTGCGGGAAATTTGATTCGAGAGCCAAATCGCCACGGGTAGCATCGAGGACTGAAAGAGGATGCTGTAGAAGATGCGAGATCGCACCAGCCAGAAGATCGGCATGATCCATCGAAGAACGGCCCTGCACTGGATAATTTTCCTGTGTTTTCTTGGCACCTGCTCGCTGCTCAGTGCCCAGGTGGGCCCCTGGCTTCCTGCTGAGACTCCCGAGGGTGGGGGCACCATCCCTAATCCGGCACCGACCAACAACGC
>JBBWWE010000104.1:0-3779 GCA_050256595.1 Planctomycetota bacterium | reverse complement strand
CCCATCGGTGAGGGTGTGTGAGTCAAGGTGGACAATCCCATCCAGTGCAGTGCGGTGATGAACAATCCTGCAGCGATCCCGACCGACTCGAAGACGTAGTAATTGCGCGACTTGGTTCCTTCGGGTGCTACGTGATGCGTTTCGGCAAAGAGAACCACGATGTAGGGCGCATCTTCCAGATAAGGTTTCACCGCATCGGTACCGAGGGGCTTGAGGGCATCGAGCCACTCCTGAGGCATCCTCCCGTCGTAGGAACGACGCTCCTCCTGTTCTGCTGCTTCGCGAATCTGCTTCTTGAGATCCGCGTCATCGACGACCACGAAATGCCACGGCTGACGGTGAGCACCACTCGGAGCAGTGGAAGCGGTTTCGATGGCTTGATCGATCAACTCTCTCGGAACCGCCCTGGTGGAAAAGGACCGTATCGATCGACGTTGCGAGAGGGCCGCGAGTAGATCACGGGAGCGCTGCTTCATTTCATCTTCGTCCAGGCATTCGAAATCGAAAGAAATCGGCTTGTATTCCTCGCTCATACCCACCCTTCTACGTATTCAATGCCCCCATGCTAGTGTTCGTTGCTGAAAACGACAACGCGCAGGCCGATTCGCGGGAAGATCTGCTGGCTTGCTCCTCTCTATCTGTGAGGTGACAATCTCTCTGTGATCGTCGAAGCGATTCCAGATGATTGGCAGAAAGGAAATCGAAAGACATGAAAAGCCTGCTCCTGGCGCTGCTTACGTGCTCGTTTTGCACGATTCCAGTAGCCGCCGATGAACCGGTCCTCTCCATCGGGGATGCCCTTCCCGCCATGGACATCTCCCACTTCCTTCAGGGGGGTGAAGTCACTGACCTCGATAAAGACCGTGTCTACATACTCGAGTTCTGGGCCACCTGGTGAGGTCCCTGTAAAGGTGCCGTGCCGCACCTTGCAGAAATTCAGAAGAAGTACAAGGACCAGGTCACCGTGCTGGCCGTCAGCGATGAAGATCTCGCCAAGGTCGAAGCTTTCATGGTCAAAGACAGCATCATCGAGGGCAAGACGTGGGCGCAGGCGATGTCCTACATCGTTGCCACCGATCCCGACAAATCGGTCAAGACCGAGGTCTTTTCCGCGGCCGGAAGACGCGGGATCCCCGCCAGTTTCATCATCGGAAAAGACGGAAAGATCGAGTGGATCGGGCATCCGATGCGGATGGATGAACCGCTGGCAGCAGTTCTCGATGGAACCTGGGATCGTGCAGCCGCTCGCAAAAAGTACGACGAAGATCAGGCTCTCCAGCAGGAGATGAACAAAATCCGCAGTGGTCTGTCAGCAGCAGTTCGCGCCAATGACCAAACGGCTGCGATGGAGATCCTCGACGAAGCAATCCTCAGGTTTCCCGAAAACAGTTCCTGGAAAATGCAGAAGTTCAACCTGCTCCTGACTCGATTCCACGGATACAAGGCCGCCTACGCTTTGGGCCAACAGCTGGTCGAGAAGAACTTCGATAACTCAAGCACCCTGAACTCGATCGCCTGGACCATCGCCGATACCGAAGGGCTCAAGGTCAGAGATCTCGATCTGGCGCTGAAGGCCGCCACTCAAGCCAACAAGCTGACCGAGTCGAAGGAAGCAGCCATCCTCGATACTCTGGCGCGGGTTTACTACGAGAAGGGCGATCTCAACAGTGCCGTCAAGTGGCAAAAATTGGCCGCGAAGAATGCGAACGCGGATGCCATGGGCGATTCGATTCGTGAAGCACTCGAACGGTACCAGAAGGAAAGAAAAGCCAGGCTGTAAAAGGCACTTTCTATTCCATCAGAAAAAGGGCCCTCGATCCGACGATCGGTGGCCCTTTTTGCATCGAAGCCGATCGCTCAGAGAGCCCTTCGCGCGTGCCGAGCGAAGGCAGCCGCCACCAGTTGTCGGGTGAAACCCTCGTGACCGGCCGGGTCAAGAGACAGGCAGATATCAGCGCTACCCCAATCCGCCTCGGGGTAGTAGATGCCGCAGTTGGAATTGAGTTCCAGCATGTAGGGCGTGCCCCGCTGATCGACCCGGAGGTCACACCTACCGAAACTGGCGCCCTTCAAGCCAACGAAGAAACGCGCGGACTCATCCCTGAGCCTCTGGGCCAGTACCGGATCCGGAACCGCAAAGGAAGAAAGGCCGTCATAATCGACCCACTTCAAATCGGAGTGCTTGAAACTCTCCCCTTCGGGGAATCGATACTGAGCCGGAGTGTAAGTTGTTGGATGTTCCGGATCGTCGGGATTTTCAGCCACCAGTACGGTGCATTCGATGCCATCGATGTATTCTTCGATCAGAGCCGCGCCGTGGCGCGACATGATCTTTCTTGCCTGGATGCGTAAGCCCGCAGGAGTCACGACTCGTGACCGTCGGCTTATATCTACCGAGGCATAACTGCTGTAATGCTTGACGAACAGGGGGAAACGCAACGTCTCGGCAGCCCGTTCCACATCTTCATCGTTTCGGGCCAGAAGATAGGCAGGGGTAGCGATGCCCAGCTGGTGGCAGACTTCCTTCATTTGCTCGCGAGAAGGTTCATAGCATTCGGAGGAAGCACCGGCGAAGGGAACGCCGTGCTTCTCAAGAGTTTCGACGACCTCGATCCCGGGGATCTGTTGATCCGCAGCTCCGTCACAGAGATTGAAGAACAGATCAAAACCCTGCTCGATCAATTGTTCGACTTGCGCCACGCTCTCATGCTTGCCGACGAGCGTTGCGACATGCCACTGTGCCTCTGGCATGAACGGCCTCGGATCACAGGGCCAGTCGTCCTCCGGGAACGGATCGGCAGCGAGATCCTGAGTCGTCAGTAGACAGATGCGCATCCTTGATACTCTCCCTGATCTCGATTGCTGGAAAACTGTATCAGTAGTTTTTTTGACCAACACCCCGTACTCGCACTTACGGTCCCGCCTGGCCAATCGATGAGCAGTTCGACAACCATTTCTCTGCGGCCCTCATTCCATCGAGTGCGGCTGACAGGATTCCACCTGCGAACCCGGCACCCTCTCCCAGAGGATAGAGACGATCGATACCCTGGCTCTCGAAGGTCTCCGGATCACGATCGATCCGAACCGGACTCGATGAACGCGATTCCGGAGCGGTAACTATGGCATCAGGATGACCAAACTCAGGGAAGCGACGCACCAGATCGGTCAGACCGCTGCGAATCGGATCGAGGATCTGCGGCGGAAATATGTCCTCGAAGGGTGTCGGGGTCAAACTCCTCGGATAACTGCTCTCGGGGAGATCTTTGGAGACTTTTCCCTCGAGGAAATCATTCAACCGAAGTGCTGGTGCCGAGAAATCTCCCCCTGCCGCAGTGAAAGCAGCCTTTTCGATCCGCTGCTGGAACTCTATCCCGGCCAGCGGGTTGAAATCATCTCCGAACGATCCGGGTTCGAGCGTGACGACGAATCCGCTGTTGGCCCACGGACTCTTGCGCTGATAACGAGAAGCTCCGTTGACGCACAGATACCCCTCGCGCTCCGTCGAAGGCAAGATCTCTCCTCCGGGACACATGCAGAAGGAAAACACATCGTCACCGGAAACTTTAGAGACCAGGCTGTAATCGGCCGGCGGTAGATCAGGATGTCCCACCGATTCTCCGTACTGCATCTGGTTGATGGCGCTCTGTGGATGCTCGACCCGTACTCCGATCTGGAATGGTTTCTGGCTCATCGGAACCCGGTGCTTCGCCAGCATCCGATACACGTCCCGTGCACTGTGTCCGGTGGCCAGAAACAACGCATCCACATCCCATTGGAAC
>JBBWWE010000103.1:0-12939 GCA_050256595.1 Planctomycetota bacterium | reverse complement strand
GTCCTCGTCCTCTACCACCGGGACCTCCTCTTCCCGGTGGTCCAGATCGTCTCGGTGGGCCACCAGTGGTGTCGGTTCCAGGGAAGACCATGACCTTTTTGCCAGTTTGAGGAATTCTCGCAGGTGGGGTGCCGGTTGCTGGTCGTTGAGGAGGTTTTCTCCCTGGGGTCGCCGATTGCCGTCCACGAGGTGCACCGGTTCCCGGGCGTGCCGCCGGACGTGAGGGAGCTTTTGATCGGATGATGAGGGGGCGTCGGGTGACCTTCTTTTGCGGATCCTTGGCAAGTGGGCGAGCAACGGGGGTCACTGGCTCCACGGGTACCTTGGGCGTGTTGCCGAAGCCCGGCGCCATGACGATTTTGGCAGGTTTCTTTCGAGGTGGAGAGATTTTGCTGCGATCTTCGTCTGTCAGCCCCATCGGTTTCGGGTCAGGAGCCTCCTCCGGTTCCTGGGCTGCTTCCTCTGGTGCTTCCTCTTGCGGCTCGGCGCCAGGATCTGGAGTGTCTTCCTCGGCGCTGGTCTCGGAACCCTTTACTTCAATTTCCGGTTCGGGCTCGATCTCCGGTTCGGGCTCGATCTCCGGTGCGGGCTCGATCTCCGGTTCCGGTTCGATCTCCGGTTCCGGTTCAATTTCTGGCTCAGGTTCGGGAGTAACCTCAGGCTCTTCGGGCTCTTCATCGGGCATTGCCGTGATTCGCAATTGCGCCGCCATGTCATCATCTACGGATGACATGTGATTCTTCACCTGGATCCCACGATCAGCGAGAAGATCGATGAGAGCTCGGCTTTTCAGTCCGAGTTCCTTCGCCAATGTGTGTATTCTCACACCCAAGAAAAAGCCTCCCGAAAATCAAATGAAGAGATGGACGACACCCGCGTGGTGTGGTTCCTAGTCCTCTTCGGAATCGACACTCTCCATTATCTCCTGGATCTTCTCGATGATGAGTCTTGCAGAATCTTCATCGAGACCTTCAATTTGTGCCAGGCCCTCAACATTCGCTTCCAGCAATGCTTCGGTACTATCGAATTGGGCCTCTACCAATCTCTCTGCAATCTCCTCGGTGACGCCGGGAAGATCTTCTAGCCCCATTACGACAGCCCCATCTCCATATTCCTCGGCGATTTCTTCCGCCGTTGGCTCTCCTGATTCGAAGAGTTGATCGAGCGGGTTGACCACCTCGGTCTCGGCTCCAGATTCTCCGGTCACCTGCGCAAGCCGTTCACTGAAGACTTCGTCGACCCTGGTCTCGATACCTTGAGCTCTTAACTGGGCCAGTTCCTCATCGGTGATGGCGCAGATGTTCAGTTCCCAACCGGACAACTTTGAGGCGAGCCTCACGTTCTGTCCCTTGCGACCGATGGCGAGAGATTGCTGATCCTCTTTCACGTAGACGTTTGCGGTCATCGTGTCGTAGTCCAGTGCGAGCGATGAAATTTCGGCTGGTTTGAGTGCCTCGGGAATGAGGACCTCGACCGAATCGTTCCAGCGCACGACATCGATTTTCTCGCCACTGAGTTCATCGGTAACGTTACGGATCCTGGATCCCTTGACCCCGATACACGCTCCGACGCAATCCACGTTCGAATCGAGAGTGGCAACGGCGATCTTGGTTCGGTTGCCGGCTTCTCTGGCCACTGCCTTGATCTCGACGACGTAGTCGGCAACTTCCGGGATCTCTTGCTCGAACAGGCGTCTTACTATCTCAGGAGAACCACGTGAAACCAGCAGTTGTACTCGGGTGGGTTGAAGATTGACCTCCTTGAGAACTACCTTGATCCGATCTCCCTCTTTCCATTCTTCGAGGTGAGATTGCTCTCCTCGGGGCATGAATCCTTCGGCGCGGCTTCCGAGGGTGATCACGAGACCTCCACCCTTTCGGCTGGCCACGGTACCGTTGAACATCTCGCCGACCCGGTCGACGTATTCCTTGTAGATGACTTCACGCTCAGCTTCGCGGATCTTCTGGAACAGAACCTGCTTGCCGGCTCCGGCAGCAATTCGCCCCAGCACCTCTCGAGGATCAAAACCTTCGCCATCGCAAGCGGCACTGATGTCTCCGGTATCGCGATCGATGTTGACCTCGATCCCTTCTTCCTGGTCAAATCTCTTCTGGGCAGCAGAGACGAGGGCCATCTCGATGCCCGTGAAGATCACCTCTTTGCTGACCTGTCGATCGCGATGGATCGTATCGACGAAGCGCAGGATCTCCTCACTCACCTTCAACTCCTTCTAGTAGTACTCGCTGCCAGCCGTGCTGGTTCAGCGACGCTCGGGACTTGCTGTCCTGGCAAGCCACCTCTGTGTTCCTGGACAACTCCTGGACTGCTCCTTACCTTCGTCACGAGATTGACGATCGATGTCGCTCGTGTCAGTTCGACGATCACTCCGACCAGGGATCCTGATCGGAAACGCTCGCTGTCTGATGCGGGGGTGCCGGCGCGAGCCAGCGAGAGTGCAGGCTTCGGACCGACCCTCCGACCAGACCAGGTACGGTCCAGGTCCGGTCCCAGCGGGACCGGAATGGAGTTGTCGCTTCGCTCCGGAGGGCCAGAGGGGTGATCGAGATCATCCCCCTCAGACCGCGACAATCGGCAAACGAGGGCACTCCATGGCATGTCACTGGCAGAGTTGACACACCACAGGGGTGTCCGTAGTCCGTAAGCCGGAGCGGAAGACAGGATCCTAGGGCACCTCCGCAAGGCTGTCAACTGATCCAGAACCGATGCAAGATACGGAAATGCTTGTATGCAATGGAGTTGGGATATTGGTTGGCGGTTTCGAATTGGCCCTGCTCAGCAAATTACCGGTCCCGGGTCCGAATCGGCAACCGCGGTGGCAGGAGCCCTGCTGGGGGATCTGCTGGAGAGTCTCGGATCGGTCGGCGAAACGCGGGTTCTGGGCGGACACGGGTCCGATCGACAGCGCTTTTCGCAGCGGCGCTCTGAAGAGCTGAATCGCTGTTCGCAAATTCGGGCCAGATTGCCGAGAACGGTCCATCAACTGCTAATTCTGCAAAATGAGGGCTGGAGAGATGCAGCCTAAATGTCGATCATGAGAGGAGGGCAGAGGTCCTGCCTTCCGGATCGTCGAGAGGAAAGAGACTGAAGATGCAATGCGAGAAGTGTCAGCAGAACGTGGCAAACGTTCATCTGACCGATGTTGTCAATAACACCAAACGCGAATACCACCTCTGTAAGGAGTGCGCCAAGATCCAGGGTGTCTCGCTTCAAGCACAGTTGCAAAAGTTCAAGGATCTCACGCTGCCCGAGTTTTTTGCACCCTCGTTCGAGGAAAGTGGATCGGAGCGCGCAGAGAGCGCGCCAGAAGATTGTCCCCGTTGCAAGATGAGCTATTTGCGATTTCGCAGAGATGGCAAGTTCGGATGCTCCCACGATTACACGGTCTTTCTGAGTACCCTCGATGAACTCTTCGAGAAGATCCATGAGTCCACTCGGCACATCGGTCGTGCCCCGGCTCGTTTTCAGCAAGAAGATTCTCAGCAAGGACAACTCGATCAGTTACGAGAGCAACTGAAGCGGGCGGTTCAAGGGGAGCAGTACGAGAAGGCCGCCGAGATTCGCGATCAGATGCGTCTGATGGGTAAGAACTGATGTCACTCGACGATTTCAAAGAACCAGTAGGTGAGTGGCTTCGAGGCGAGGGCAGTGATTCTGATCTGGTCATCTCGAGCCGGGTACGTCTGGCGAGGAATTTGACCGACATACCTTTCACCACCGTTGCAAACGATCGGCAGCGCGCTGAGGTTGCCGATCGCATTCAGGATGCAATTGATGGTCTCAGACCGGGTCTTTCGCTCAAAACCCAGCATCTGGAAGAACTCGATAGTGTTCAGAAACTGGTGCTGGTCGAGCGGCATCTCATCAGTCGAGAACTGGCGATGGCCTCAGGTCCCCGCATTGTTGCGCACGACCAATCCGAGGCCTTTTCCCTGATGGGGAACGAAGAGGATCACCTCAGGCTTCAGGTGGTGAAGTCCGGCTATCGTCTCGAAGAGGCGTGGCAGGAGATGGATCAACTGGAGAAAGCCATCGACGGCGAACTGCAATTCGCCTTCGACCAGAACTTCGGGTACCTGACGGCATGTCCGACCAATGTCGGTACCGGATTGAGAGCCTCCGTGATGTTGCACCTCCCTGCGATGATGATCACGGGGAAGATCGACGAAGTGAACAGAGCTGCGACGAAGTTACATCTTGCTATTCGGGGATTGTTTGGCGAGGGGACCGAAGCACAGGGCGATTTCTTCCAGATCTCCAATCAGAGAACCCTGGGAGAAACGGAGGAGAACATTCTTCAGAACATCGCTGAAGTGTTGCCAAAAATTCTACGTTATGAGCGCACGTTGCGTGGCAAATTGCTCGAGCAGCGCAAGGATTGGACCGAGGACAGGATCGGAAGATCCTTTGGAATCCTATCTCATGCGCGGGTCATCCATAGCAAGGAAGCGCTTGAACACCTTTCACTGGTACGCCTGGGAGTTTCGATGGGGGTCCTCGACGATCTGACGATGGACCAGGTGAATCGGATGTTCCTGTTCAGTCAACCGGGGCACTTACAGGCGATCGAAGGGCAGGAACTTTCGACCGACGTGCGTGATCTCAAACGGGCGGGTTTATTGAGAGAGATCCTGGCAGAATAAATTAGCGGGCGAAAATCCCTCCCTTCTTGGCCCGGACCTCAATAAAAGCGGTTATGATGGACGGAGCCTGCGTTTTGAGGTTGTGGATAACTTCAGATCGGGAAGGTGTGGTTTCTTTCCAGGCGGGTGACCGGGGATACGATGGCTCCGGGGAACTCATCAGATCGAGGAAACGTCATCCTGGAGGGGAGTTCGCACGAGATTCAGGGTCACCCGACAGGTGATGAACCCTCTCGGTTGCGGATTTCACCAAGAGAGCGAGGAAAGTAACAAGATGTTCGATCGTTTCACTGATAGGGCACGAAAAGTGATGGCGCTGGCTCGAAAAGAAGCACAGCGATTCAGTCACGATTTCATCGGCACCGAGCACATCCTTCTTGGCCTTGTCCAGGAAGGTAGTGGTGTTGCTGCAAATGTCCTGAAAAACCTGGATGTGGATTCAGCAAAGATCCGTGCAGAGATCGAACGCCAGGTTCAAAGTGGCCACTCCATCGTTCATATGGGTCAGTTACCCTTCACACCTCGGGCCAAGAAAGTCCTAGAACTGTGTCAGGAAGCGGCCAAGGAACTGGGGCACGGCTACATCGGTACCGAGCATCTTCTGCTGGGTCTGATCCGCGAAGAGCAAGGTGTTGCAGCATCGGTTCTTCGCGACCTTGGATTGCAACTCGACGATGTTCGCACCGAGGTCCTTGAGATTCTTGGCGCCGATACCAGTGAGGTCGACATCGATGTCGAACCCGAATCAAAACCGACCGGCCCCAAGTCTCGGAATTCCAAAACACCTGCACTCGACTCTTTCGGTAGAGACCTGACGGATATGGCCAAGGCAGGAGATCTCGATCCGGTCATTGGCAGATTCGATGAGATCGAACGGGTCATGCAGATACTGGTCAGAAGGACCAAAAACAATCCGGTGCTGCTCGGCGAACCAGGCGTTGGAAAGAGCGCCATCGTCGAAGGCCTCGCTCAGGAGATCGTTGCCGGCGACGTTCCTGAGATCCTTCGCAATCAGCGGATCGTCGTTCTCGACCTTGCCCTGATGGTGGCTGGAACCAAGTACCGCGGCCAGTTTGAAGAGCGCATCAAAGCGGTGATGACGGAAGTCAGCCGCGTCAAGAATGTCATTCTCTTTATTGATGAGCTCCATACGCTAGTGGGAGCTGGCGGGGCTGAAGGGGCCATCGATGCTTCCAATGTGCTCAAGCCGGCGCTCTCTCGTGGCGAGATCCAGTGCATCGGCGCGACCACGCTCGATGAGTACCGCAAACATATCGAGAAGGACGGTGCACTCGAACGAAGATTTCAGAGCATCATCATCAATCCTCCGACTCGGGACCAATCAGTTGCGATTCTCAAGGGATTACGGGACAGATACGAGGCTCACCATCGAGTCCGGTACACAGACGATGCCCTGGAGGCAGCGGTCGATATGGCGGTTCGCTACATCAACGGTCGCTTCCTGCCGGACAAGGCCATCGATGTCATCGATGAGGCCGGATCCAGGATGCGCCTGAGACAATCCACTCGTCCCTCAGATCTGAAAGAACTCGAAAAAGAGATCGAAGAACTCGATAAGGAAAAGGAAGCCGCCGTCGCTCAACAAGACTTCGAGCGTGCTGCCAACCTTCGTGACAAGGCGAGTCGTCTCAAACAGAAACGTGAAGAAGATCTCAAGGCCTGGAGGGCAACTTCCGACGAGATCAGCGGCTGTGTCGATGAAGAGGATATCGCCGAGACGGTGGCGAAGATGACCGGGATACCCCTGACTCGCATCGACAGCGGTGAGGCAGATCGGCTGCTCAAGATGGAAGACGAATTGCATCAGTCGGTGATCTCCCAGCATGACGCCGTCGAGAGGATTTCTCGTGCTGTGCGTCGTAGCAGGAGTGGACTCAAGGATCCGAAAAGGCCCGTTGGATCGTTCCTGTTTCTCGGTCCGACTGGAGTGGGTAAAACCCTGCTTGCAAAAACCCTCGCCAAGTTTCTGTTCGGTGAGGAAGACGCGTTGATCCAGGTAGATATGTCAGAGTTCATGGAGAAGCACAATGTCTCCAAACTCGTCGGTGCACCTCCTGGTTACGTTGGATACGAAGAGGGTGGTCAGTTGACGGAGAAAATCCGTCGTCGGCCTTACTCGGTGGTGCTACTCGATGAGGTCGAGAAGGCTCATTCCGATGTATTCAACATGCTACTGCAGGTGATGGAGGAAGGTCATATCACCGATTCGTTCGGGCGAGTGATCGATTTCCGCAATGTGGTTCTCATCATGACCTCGAACATCGGCGCAGATCTCATCAAAAACCAGAGTTCACTTGGATTCCGCAATACCGGAGAAGGTCGCAGTGTTGATCAGATGCGCAAAGAAGTGACCCTCGAGGTGGAGAAGTTCTTCCGGCCGGAGTTCCTGAACCGTCTCGATGACTCGATCTTTTTCGAGCCTCTTTCTCGTGAAGACCTCGAGGAGATCATCAAGATCGAGATGGCAGAAGTGATGGGCCGGATCAGACAAAAAGGAATCGAGCTGGTCGTCACCGAGGAATCGAAGGAGTTCCTGATCGATAAGGGATACAACCCAGATTTCGGTGCCCGCCCACTACGTAGATCCATCCAGCGGTATGTCGAGGATGCCCTCGCCGAGAAGTTATTGCAGGGCGAATTCCCGAAGGGTTCACGCATCGAGATGGTCGTCGGAGACGATGAGATCCTGTTTCGCAAGATCCCCAAGGACACTCCCAAGGAAGAGGACGCACCGGCTGTGGCTCCCTAGCCTGCAAGCCAGTGCTGCCGGATCATACCGGCCAGATGCATCGAACCCGTAGCTGCTATCGGTTCTCCGGTGGCGGCTCTTTTCTTGAGTTCAACGAGAATCATCTCGATGTCATGTACCGGTTCAGACTTCAGCCCAAGTTTGTCGAGGATGGTGGACAATTTTGCGCCCGAAAGGCCACGCGGAGATGGGGGAGAGATCGTGATGATCTCGGCAGGTGGATCGAGTCGGGTGAGTGGTGCCAGGGAGAGTTCAATTTCCTTGTCTGCCAGCATTCCGATCAGAATCGTTCCGCATCGACAGCCACGGTAGGAGTCAAATCGGTCGACGAAAGCTTCCACCGAGAGAGGAGTGTGCGCTCCATCGAGAAGCAGCGGTTGAGGCTCCGCGATCATCTCCAAGCGGGCAGGCAATTGAAGCCGTGTGAGGGCCTGTGCGACTTCTTCTGAGTTCCAGCGATCGATCCCGGGGATGCTCTCGAGAGCCGCCAGAGCACAGGCTCCATTGTGTCTCTGAGGAGCCAGAATATTCGCGGGGATTCGCTCGTCATCGGTGACACGGACCGGTTTCGCACCTCTGGCAGTTGCCACTTCCATCGCGATGCTGGCATGACTTCCATCGGCGATGATGAATGGCTTTCCAGTGGTCGATATGGAGGCTTTTTCTCGGGTGATTTCCTCGATCGTTTCGCCCAGGAATGGACGATGATCGAGGTCCACCGCAGTCAGTACGCCAACGTCGTGGGGAATGGCACTGGTCGAGTCGAGCGGACCTCCCATTCCCACCTCTACCAGCAGCCAGCGATCCCCGGCAGCTGTTGCTCGTTCGATGAAGAGCGCAGTCCACAGGTCGAAAAAAGTAGGCATCGAGTTTTCGGGATCGGACGGATCCCACAGGTGAGGATGGAGGTTTCCAAGACCTTCGCTGAGGGATGCGGCTGACAACTCCTTGCCGTCAATCCGAATGCGTTCTCGTATAGAAGCAAGATGCGGCGATAGAGTCGCCGCACTGGGCCAACCTCTCTGTTGAAGCAAGGCTTCCATCCACAGGACGGTGGAACCCTTCCCCTTGGTACCGGCCACCTGGATGGTGGGGCCCAGCGAGCACAGTAGGCCGGCTCGCTGTAGCAGCTTTCGACATCGCGAAGGTCCTAGCGCTCGCCGATCAGTGGAGAGAGGGGCTTGTTTCTCCCAGTTGGTAAAGCCACCGAGCCAGGAATCAAGATCCTGAAAATCGACGGGCGGTGGTGGAATCGGTGTGAAAGAGGACAATCGCTTCCTTCTTGCCGTTGACGTGGGCCCGGCGCTGACAGACCATCTGGACCAAGCGAGGAATGATGAAACCACGGATTGGCCTGAACTGCGACATCGAGAATTCGGGAAGACTTCGGGCTCGGGTCGCAGTCACCTACAACGATCTGGTGATCCAGCACGGGGGAATACCGATGTTGATCCCTCCTGGAGTGGCTCCAGATCAGGTGGAACCGATCCTCGACGGGGTGTTGCTGATCGGAGGCGATGATTACCGCTGTGGACTCGATCCGGCGCAGCCAGAGCCACTGCGATTCGTGCCGGTTCATCCCATCCGGGAACAGGCGGATCTTCAATGGGCCGAATTTGCGCTCGAGAGTGAACTACCGGTTCTTGCCATCTGTGGCGGTCTGCAACTGCTGGCGATCGCCGCCGGTGGAACCATCTATGGAGATCTCGAGCAGGAAGCAGTGCATTCAGATTCGACAGTGGCTCACCGGGCGCTGGAGGAAGGCGGAGAAATCCCGATCCACGAGATCTCCTGGTGTGGCGGGTTACCGGGGGCACTGGAACCGGGTCAATATCATGTGAACTCGAGTCATCACCAGAGTGTCAAGGAACTCCCCTCCAGCTGGCGATTGCTGGCTACCGCTCAAGACGGGATCATCGAGGCTGCTTGTGACGAGAGTGGTCGGATGGTCGGGGTGCAGTGGCATCCGGAGCAGATGCCCGATGAGCCGCTCGGCAAGAGCATCGTCGGGTGGTTCATCGAATCCTGCAAGGTCCATTCGTCAGGAAGGACCTGAGATGGCCAAGTTGCTCGTCTGTGCGGGGGAACCCTCGGGAGATCTTCACGCCGCGCAACTGGTGAAGGCATGCCTTCAGATCGATCCAGAATTACAGATCGACGGGATCGGAGGCGAGCGACTCGCGGCTTCCGGTGCGCTGTTGCGGGCAGACCTCGCGGATCGTGCGGTGATGGGCTGGCTACCGGTTCTTGGCCAGATGAAATCGATCTTGACTCATGCCTCGGGGTTCGTGGAGGAGTTGCTGCAAGATCCTCCCGATCAACTGGTTGTGATCGATTACCCGGGACTCCACATCCACCTGGCAACCATCGCCAGAAGACTCGGGATCCCCGTCACCTATTACATTTGCCCCCAGGTATGGGCATGGGCACCGTGGCGAATCCGACGCATCGCTGCCTGTGCCGATCAGCTGCTTGTGGTGCTTCCCTTCGAAGAGGGGCTTTATCGATCGGTTCATCCCAGGGTGCACCACGTCGGGAATCCGGTTTTCGACGCTCTGGCGGGTGCCGGAGCGGTTCCTCCCCTGCAAGGTTCGAGTGGCGATCCGATCCTCGCCTTGTTGCCAGGAAGCCGGAAACAGGAGATTCGAGCGGGGCTTCCGGCGTTGCTGGAGGCCTCCAGGATCCTGACTTCTCACCAACCAGGACTGGAGACCTGGATCTCTTGCCAGCGTGACAACCTGATCCCTGAAATCGATGCGTTGCTCGAGGACCACCCGCAAGCGCGGGTTCATGTTGGAGATGCTCGGGCACTTCAGGCCCGTGCCCGACTCGCCATAGTTTGCTCTGGCACAGCAACACTGGAGACTGCATGGCATGGGGTTCCGATGGTGGTGGCGTATCCTGCCAATGAACTGCAACGATCGGTCTACCGATTGCTCGCTGTTGCACCTTACTTTTCTCTGATCAACCTGTTTGCCGGAACAAAACTCGTACCTGAACTGCTATTCGAACCGGGAGACGGAGCTGCCATTGCGCGTCTGGCATCTCCGCTTCTGGATGATCACCGTGCCGGTGAACTTACCGAGGAGCTAAAGAGGATCCGTGCCGAGAAATTCCATCCGGGTGCCAGTCAAAAGGCGGCTCAGCAGATCATCGCGCTACTCGAGGAGCACTCCATCCGCTGACCCGGAGTCCTCACAATGTTATCCTCTGGACATGGTTTACTTCGGTCCCAGAAAGTACCGCCCTTCCCAACGTGGATTGAGTCGAGGCGAGAAGTTGCGAGTGATTGCGCCGATCATGTTGCTTCTGGCCCTCTTCTCGATCGTGGTCCTGCCTCGATTTGGCGAAAAAGAGCCTCCGAAGCAGGTCTCCGGTGTGATTCCTGCCCACGAGCCGGGTGAGCTTCCCGTATCCACCAGCGACAGTCGACTGCCGACGCCGGGAGCCGATGTTCCCGAGCCGGTCGAGATCACTCCCGAGACCGATCTATTGCCCGATCCGGCTCCCTTCGCCGAGAACCCGGCGATCCTGAGCGCGGTTCGGGACATCGAGGCGATTGACCCGGGAGCCCCCGAACTTGCTGGATTGATCTATCTCCTTCACCGTTGGCGCGCTGGCTTTGGCGTCGGGGCACCTCAGGAAGCCCCCAGGGTTTCCGAGATCGCAGATATGCCTCAGTTTCTGCGAGGAACTCGACTTCGAATGGTGTTGACTCTCATCGAGAATCCTCAGCCGAGGGCTCTTGCCGAAAACTCATCGGGGCTGACGAAAATCTGGGAGGTTTTCGGATCAGACTCGGATGGACATCTACACAGAGTCGACTTCATCCGAAAGCCGAAGAACTTGCCACGTGGTGCGGATGTGGTGATGGAGGGGGACTTTTTACGGCTTTACAGGTTCTGGACGATGGGAGGAGTCGATCCGGCCACGGGGAACTATGTGCCACCGATGGATGCGGCGGTTCCACAATGGGTGGCCAATACCCTGGAACCGTATCAGAGTCCCTTCGTTAGCAAGGGGAATCAGTTCTTTCCCTTGTGGGTCATCGGGATCTTGTCGCTGGGGACATTGATGTTGTTGTTTGTGATTCAGCAAAAGGGACCACGTACTTCGCCGAGGAGGCGCAGGCGAACATGAATCCGCCGATTTCTTCAACTCGGATCGAATGGCCCCAGACGAGTTGCCAGCTTTTGACCGGTGCTCTTGGTGAGTTGCTTTCCTCGAAGCAGTTGTCAGCGGCTGTGGGAAAAAATCCCACCTCACAGGTGCTCCTGCGGGATGCTTCGGTACCGTTTGAAGCACTCGAACCGGTTCGAGACTGGCTGGCCCGGAGAGCACCTGTTGCGGAGTTTGAACTTCCCGGTGGAGAAAGCGTAAAGACGTCCGATTCGTGGTTTTCGATTCTAGAGTTGTTCGCCAAGGCGAAGCTCGATCGAGGTGGATTGGTCATCGTTGCGGGAGGCGGAGCACTGGGAGATGCGGCTGGATTTGCCGCTTCCATCTGGCAGCGCGGAGTGCCCTGGGTGGCGATTCCGACCACCTTGCTGGCGATGGTCGATGCACACATCGGAGGTAAGACCGCGATTCACCACGGTGGAGTCAAGAATCGGATCGGCAGTTTTCATCTTCCAAGAGTGGTTCTTACAGACCCAGCGTTACTCGATTCCTTACCCCTCGAGGAACGAAAGCAGGGCTGGGCAGAACTGATCAAGGCGGCGTGGATCGGGGATCCAGTACTGCTGACGGAACTGGAATCCGATCCAGACTCCATTCCACTCGACAAGATACCCACGTCACTTCAGATCGCTGCTGCATCTGCGGTGAAAGTGGCTATTGTCGGCTCCGATCCGTTCGAATACGGACCAAGGGAAGTGTTGAATTTCGGGCATACTTTTGCGCACGCACTCGAGATGAATTCCGCCGTACCGATTCGCCACGGAGACGCCGTTTCCAGGGGCATGGTCTTTGCGGCAACTCTCGCCGAGGAGGTTTCCATCACTGCTTCGGGAACTGCCACCAGGATCAGTGATTTGCTACAGCGGGTGGGATTGCCAGTGGACTGGTCCCAAGCACCGATCGAACCGATACTCGCCTCTCTTCTCGAAGACAAGAAGGTTCGATCAGGCACGGTGCGCTGGGTCCTTCCAAGGGAACCGGGAGATATGGTCGTGGAGTCGGTTCCTCAAGAGATCGTGGAGCGGCTGCTTCGAACTTCTGCACCTGCGCCACAGACGACCCCTGGTTCCGGGGATGGTAGTCATGAGGTCAACTGAAAGCCGTGGTCTAGCCTCTCAAGCAGCAGTGCTGTTGCTGATTTCGGCCACCATCGTCGGCTGTACCCGACACGACGATTCTACACAGGGGCCTGTACGGCAAGTTGAAGCGGCTCAGTTCACCGAGGCGGACATCGATGTCTTGCGTCAGGAGGTGCGGAAACAGACCGAGCATCTCAAGCAGATAGCAGACGATCTGGAATTGCATGCCGAATCGGGTCGTGCGATCGAC
>JBBWWE010000102.1:0-4290 GCA_050256595.1 Planctomycetota bacterium | reverse complement strand
GACGAACGGCACCGGTAGTCGGACGCCTCGTGGCTGAGGTTGCAGCAGAAGTGGTCGTCGGAGTCTTCGCTTCTGTACCGGGAACCTCTCTGCCATTTCCGCCACGGATGGAACCTCTGACATCACCGGGGATGGCCAGTTTGCTCGGTGCTCTAAGAGATGGGGTTCCGCCACTGAGAAGTTCCACCTCTTCGGGGCTGAATCCTCGCAATACCAGAACGGAACCCTCTTCATGAAGGACCGGATCAATCTTGTTTTCGGCACTCAGGGTGTAACGAAGGCCATTGTGCGTGTAGGTGATCCGCTTCGGCGCATCTTCGATTTCGACAACCATGAACGTGTTGTCATCGATTCGCACCGATTTCCCCTTCTCGAGCAAACGTACCCGTTGACTGGAAACCTGAGCGCGGGAGCTCCTGGAAGTAGTCCTCGAGGATCGACCGCGTGTCGAGGTACGACTGGTCGAACCTCTTACACGACTGGTATTCACGGTTCGCGAGCGACCTGGTACCAGAACCGATGTCTGCCCCTTCTCCTGGATGGTGGCAAACCTCTGGCCTGCGGCAGAAGAGACGATCACACCTGTGATCTCCCATTCTCCGATGGGACCTCCATCTCGAAGCGGCAACTCTGTATCAGTGGTCGGCTTGACCGGACCCGTTCGATCCGGAGGAGGGATTCTGTACAGATCAGAGATGATCTTCTGATACTGATTCCCAGCAGAACGTGCAGTTTCCTGACGCAATGCGAAATCTTCTGGATCAGCGAGACGTACCGAGACAGCCTCTGGAGAACCCGAAAAAAGTCCGTAGAAGGTGAACCCGAGAAAGCCGAGAGCCCCGAAGTTCAAGGCCAGCAGTCCCCAGCGCAAAAATTGTATGTTCAGCTTCGGCATCTTCAGTTCCTCCGCGCCTTCTTCATCGGCGCACTTCACGCCAGGAGAGCACCACGATGTGGTGGTCTTTCCGGGCACAAACGATTCTACCCGAAAGTACACGGTCCTCGCGCGTTCCTTCGATGGTAGCCGTGAAATAATTGCTAGAAAAAACGGTATGGTCTTCCAGATCCTGCTTCAAGAGGTCAAAAATGGACTCTTCGGTACCGCTTGAATCTACCCATTCCTCATTAACATTTCTGAGTTGGTCGAAATTGGTGAAGTGCTGGAAGGGCTGCGTCTCCTCCTCAGCAACACCAAACTCATCGTATTCAACACCACCGACCGACGGATCAGCGCCATCTTCCTCATCCTCGATCTCGTATTGATTTCCATGGTCATAGATCATCCAGGCGATTTCCTTCGCCTCATCAAAATCCTCGAAGGATTGAAGCAGTGCGATCAATACCTCGGGGCGAGCGGTGTTCAGATTGATTTTTCCTGACGAGTTTGCCGTTAGCACGTGGCGCAAGCCGATCGGGGTAGGAACTGCTGATACACCTTCATCGAAGAGCTCAAACCCCGCCTGCTCGAGAACATCCATCGCTCCTGGAGCTTCGGAACTGATCATATCAAAGATGCTGTCCTCGAATTCGTCCTGCTGTTGCTGGTCCTCCTCGTCGAGTTCCGGGTCCACCGGGCCATTGAACAGTTCCCAGTTGATCCCTTCGAGGTTTCTGATCGAATCGAGGCTGCGTATTCTGCGCGTCTCTTCTTCCATCGACCTGTGATAAACCATGGCGACGATGGAACCCGCCGCAGCCGCAGAATCGGGTACATCGTAGTAGTCGAAGCCGTACTCCATGTTGTAATCGATGACTGCCTCGATGAGCCGCTGAAGAATGATCTCTGCCTCATCCACCGTCTCCTGATCGGGAGCGACGTATTCATCGATTAGTTCCTCACCGTCGAGGAGACCTTCAATGCCGGCTGCTTCGGCAGCAGCCAGGGCTTCCTCATCCAGTTCGTCTTCACCTTCATCAGGATCTTCCTCATCGGAAAATTCAGCGAGATCAAAGATGTGGTTGAGATCGATGCAGGATTCTCCATCGATGATCTGTCCAGCCAATTGCACCTCATTGATGGAATCCTGAAGGGGATAAGCCCAACTATCGTGACGTGTATCGACACGATCCTGTGCTCCAGAATTGTTCTCGGTAGCCCCTTGACCGGAGTTCGGTCCCCCGCCGGTATCGAGGCCGGTGCCGAGAGCTCCGCTGCCACCACCGAAACCACCACCAGCGCCTCCACCACCGACGAGCGCAAGCGCGTCATCGAGCAATTCGTCCTCCTCGAAGTAGCCGAGATCTTCCATCAGATCGGTACTGAGGTTCTGGAGTACCTGACGGGCAACAGACTGGAGCGCATAGGAGAGACTGACGTATCCCTGGCGATTACGAGAGATCCGCTCCTCCACTTTGGTGACGAAGACGAGTTGAGTGATCAACACCGTTAGCACCAGAACCAGTACCAGCACCACAAACAGCGCCATTCCCTCCTGACGAGGGCAAGAATGCTGTCGCGGGATGACCGGCAACTTGTTCATCGGAGACTCCGGATTCCGTCGATACCTGGGAGTGGGAACCATTCCTCACTCTCTGATCAATTCATCGGCAGATCTCATGCCAGTCTACACTGATCTTATGGCCTGATTCGAACCACCAAAAATAACGTAACCCATTGGTGATTAAAGGCTTATATAGATGCACTCAAAAAGAGTGGGGAGACAAATTCCAGATCGTGCCCGATTCGGGTCAAATTGTGTTCGGAAACGCTACATCGCCGGGTCAGGAGCGGTCTCTTCAGGCGCTATCGCTGGCTCTTTCGAGCTCAGAAAAAAGGACAGAAGCACCGGTAGAACCACCAGAGTCAGCACCGTGGAAGCGGAGAGTCCACCGATGATGGTCTTGCCGAGGGTATTGAACTGGGGACCGACCGTCATCTTGGTGGCGTATGCCATCGGGACCAACCCCAGCACTGTCGTCAACGCAGTGATGAGAATGGGGCGGAGTCGATCCCTGGCACCGTTTTTAATTGCGATGATCGGATCCATCCCGCTTTTGACGTAGCGCAAGACCTGATCGATCAAAACGATTCCATTATTGACCACGATCCCGCACAACAGGATCAACCCCACCGCTGCGGGGGTATCGAGATGATCCCCCTGGATATGGAGGCACCAGATCACACCCGGGATGGCGAGCAATACTGTGACCATCAGAACCAATGGTGTCCGAAGGGACTCGAACAGGCACGCCAGCACCAGGTAGACGAGAAAGATGGACAGATACAGCCCTTCACCAAAGGAAGCGCGATTGCGCCAGCGACCGGACCAACTCTCACCAAGATCCCACTGATATCCTACCGGCCAGGAGAAAGCGGCCAGTGCTTGTTCCAGACGCGGGATCACCTGCTCCTTCGCATCGATCGAATATCGGACTGACACACTCAAATTCGCGAGCCGATCGCGTCGACGTCGATCATCGGGTGCTTCCTGAGCGATCAGTTCTCCAATCTCCTCGATGGGAAGGTCGAGAGAATCGGTGAGAGGGAATCGCATCAATCTCAAGTCCGCAACCGTATCGGTCTCCTCTTCATCGAGACCGACGGTGATATCCAGATCCCCTGAACGAGTTCGCATCTGTGAAAGTCGGCTCCCGGCAAAGGCAGAACTGATACTGCGCGCCACCGTATCACCGGTGACCTGGAGACGACCGAGGAGATCCTCGTTCGGCTCCAGACGCAGTTCATCCACCTCGTCGAAACCCGAGATCTCTGCCTCAATCACTCCCTCAACTCCTGCAAGATACTGTGCAACTCTCTGCCCAAGATCGTCGAGTAAATTGCTCGAATCGCCACGCAGCCGCACGCGGATGGTGCCAGCCATGCCACGATCTCCGCCACCACCTCGACCGTGTCCACCCCAACCCCAATCATCACCGGTTTTGATACTGACCCCGGGAATCGCTGGCAAGATCTCATCGATGCGAACCCGCAGTGCTGTGAGATATTCTTCGGTGGCCACTTCGGCAGGAGGATACACTCTCGTCATTCCATGCCCATCCGCGAACCAGGAATAGACGTCTCCCTCACCGATCACATCTCGATTCGCTTCGAGAATGGTCTCGAAATTTGTGACTATCTTTTCCATCTCATCATAGGTGAGGCCTCTCTCCGGCCGGAAGTTGACGTTGGCATAATTTTTCTTCCAGTCCGTGTCGGAAAGATCTATCCGGAAACCATTATTGAAGGGAATCGCAATACTCAGAGTTGCCGTCAGTGCCACCAGTAATGCGACCATTCGGTGCTCTAAAACGAGTGCGAGAAACTTGTCGTAACCACGTCTGAATCCTGAG
>JBBWWE010000101.1:0-2929 GCA_050256595.1 Planctomycetota bacterium | reverse complement strand
CTCGAGGATCATCACCTGTTATTCCAGGTCGATTTCGATGGCGAGTCCGAAACCGGGATCCTCAAGGAAGTGCAGTACGACACCTTCAGTGATCACACCATCCACGCCGATCTGTCGAGGGTCAAAGCTGACGACATCATCGAGATCACGATGAGTATCGTCACCACCGGGATCCCGAAAGGCGTTTCCGCTGGCGGAACCCTTGATATCGCTTATCACCATGTTCCTGTCCGCGGCAAAGTTGCTAACCTCGAAAGTTCGATGTCCATCAAGATCGACCATCTCGAAGCGCATGGGGTGATCCGGGCCAAGGACATCCAGATGCCAGCGGGAGTCGAGTTACTGCTGTCCGATGGCACCCCGGTCATCATCGTGCACGCACGAAAGGGCTCCTGATCTGTTCGATCGGGAGCAGGGGGGATTGAATATCGATGGCACGCGGGGCTCACGACCGATCTCTGCCTCTTGCGATCATCGGCCTGGGGAATCCGGGTCCTGAATATGCCGGAACCCGACACAACGTAGGATTCGAGGTTGCGGATCGTATCGAGCAATCGCTACGGAAACCCACGGCGGGCAATACGGCCGGTGCACAGATGACCTCGGGTCACTACAAATGGCGTCGAGTCCATCTTCTCAAACCGACACGATTCATGAACCTCAGCGGCGAACCGGTGCGCATCTTCGTCCAATCCCTTCAATTGAAACTGGACCAGATCATCGTCGTGCTCGACGATATCGACCTGCCACTGGGTTCACTGCGAATCCGTACTGGCGGTTCCTCAGGCGGCCACAAGGGCCTGGAGGACATCATCTCGGCCCTTGAGAGCGAGCGGTTTCCGCGCTGTCGCATCGGTGTTGGACGCCCTGAAGGGACCATTGAGGTCCCCGATCATGTGCTCGAACGCCCATCGGGCCAGGACCGGAAGATTCTCGACGACGTGATCGAACTGGCGTCCGAATCTGTACTTTGCTGGCTGGTTGAGGGTGTCACAAATGCGGCGCGTCGCTACAATGGGCCGCTTCCCGGGGAGGAGCCAAGCCCCTCGAACGGGTCAGAGTCTGAGTGATCGTGGATTGAGTGAGAGTGGACTGAGTGATCGTGGATTTTCAGCGGTGCTTCGCAGAGATTCCCTGTTTGGTCAGCGGGGGAGCGAAGCCGCACGTCATCAACAAAAGGAGACTGGTTTGACCGAACGACTTTACGAGGCACTATTCCTCGTCGATGCAGTCGATGCTACCCAGGCCTGGACTGAACTCGAAACGAACATCCGGGGAATCATCGACCAGCACGGCGGTGTCATCGAACACGCCGAGAAGTGGCCCGAGCAACGCCTGGCTTACGAGGTCAAGGGCTCAAAACGCGGTGTTTACTATCTCACCTATTTCCGTAGCGATTCACAATCTGTGTCTTCGATTCGCGCGGATGCCCAGCTCTTTGAAAGAATCTTACGGTTGCTGGTGCTCCAGGAACCGTATCTCGAGGAATTGATGAAGAAACGTCAGGAAGTGGCTGCTCGTCGAGCAGCAGAACCAGTCAAGGCGACCAGCGAAGAAACCGCCGAATCCACATCGAACAAGCCTGACGAGGATCTCAAGGGTGCCAAAGAACCCGTCGCAACAAAGGATGTAGAAACGCCAGCCGCGGAGAGCGCTCTTGACCACGACGAGCCGGCTGAAGACTCCGAACCGGATCCACCTGAAGCAGAAGGATCCGAACCGGAGGATTCTGGACCTGAGGACTCTGAACCTGAGGATTCTGAACCTGAGGATTCCGAACCACAGGAACCTGAACCAGAAGAGTCCGAACCTGAGGATTCCGAACCACAGGAGCCTGAGCCTGAAGATTCCGAACCTGAGGAACCTGAGCCAGAAGATCCTGTACCGGAGGAACCTGAACCCGAAGAATCTGTACCGGAAGAATCCGAGCCTGAAGATGAAGTTCCCGAGCAGGCGGAAGACGCGGGGGACACCGATTCGGTGGAAGATGTTGCTGACAATAAAGAAGAAAACTAACTGAAACAGGAAGAGGTCCTCATGGAACTCAACAAGGTATTCATCGCTGGCAATTTGACCCGGGATCCTGAATTGAAGACGATTCCATCTGGGACTGCCTTGTGCGAATTCGGCCTCGCCTCCAATAGGCGTTGGCGACGGCAAGGAGAAGATCAGCTCCAAGAAGAAACGTGTTTTGTCGAAGTCACCGTGTGGGGGCGTTCCGGTGAAAACTGTAACCAGTACCTCAACAAGGGCAGCGGAGTCCTGGTCGAGGGACGGTTGAAGTACGACCGGTGGGACGACAAGGAGACCGGCAAGGCCCGGAGCAAACTGACATTGGTCGCTGACCGGGTACACTTCATGCCCCGCAGTGGCGAGCCCAGCGGAGCAGGCCAGGGTGGCTCGGCTGCGTCCCAGGACCAGCAAGGCTCTCGTGATACGACGGTCGAGTTCGAGCAAGGCCCCGCTTTTAACGATGAGGTGCCCTTCTAGGGCCCGAGAAAGAAACAAAGATGTTTATACGCAAGGACAAGAGTTCCCTCGTCAAGGATCTCATGTACATCGATTACAAGAATGTTGATCTTCTCAACAAGTTGCTCGTTGGAAACGGCAAACTGTCCGCTCAGCGACAGATTGGCTGCGATACCAGAACCCAGCATCAGATCAAGCGAGCCGTACACAGGGCCAGATTCATGGCCTTGCTCCCCTACGGGCAATAAAACGTTTCAATTGACCCCGCGACTGGAGTGTTACCGATGAAGTTGTTTCTGAAAAAGGACGTTGAAAACCTGGGCGGCCTGGGTGACGTGGTGGAGGTGAAATCCGGTTTCGCCCGGAATTACCTGATTCCTCATGGCTATGGTGTCGAAGTTGGCCAGGCCAACCTGCAGTGGATCGAAGCCCAGAAACGCCGCCTCGAAACTGACGAGCA
>JBBWWE010000100.1:0-3441 GCA_050256595.1 Planctomycetota bacterium | reverse complement strand
TCGGCCTTGGTTCTCCCGAACATATCTTCGCACGCCCCGAAACGAGCGCCCTGGAGGTTTCGAACGGGTGCACCGTTGGTGCAACCTACCAGCGCCTCATCGAGAGAACCCGCGAGGCCTCTGGGTTGCTGATCGAACCTTACATGGGAATCGAGGACATCTGGGCACTGGCTCAACGGCTCTCAGCCGATTCTGGCTGTTGTGTTCAGGTGGTTTCACCTCCTCCCGAGGTGACCTGGGTGGCCAACGACAAGGTGCTCTTCTCGGAACTGGTCGCAGATGTACTGGGAGAAGAAACGCTTGTTGTCACCCGGACCGCCAGCGATGTTCCGACGCTGGCTCGTCATGTCCGGGAGATCTCCACGGGAGTGCTCCGTGTTGCCATCAAGCGGCCACGTTGCGCTTCTGCCATGGGCAATCGTCTGTTTCATTGCGATGAGCTGGTCGGTCTTAATGATACGGATCTGGAGAAGTTGATTGCGGATTCTCTCGCCTCGATGGACTGGCCCGAGGGAGAGACAGTGATCGCCTGTGTCTGGGAGGAGACCGATCTTTCTCCTTCGACGCAGTGGTGGGTTCCTCCTCTGGGCCATAGTGCTCCGCGGATCGACGGGATATACGAGCAGATCCTCGTGGGTGAAGAGAAGTTGTTTGTCGGAAGCCGACCTTCAAATCATCCGAAATCCATCAACGATGCTCTGGTTGATCAATCGCTCCCCGTTGTGCTGGCTCTTCAGGAACTCGGTTACGTCGGACGCTGTTCCTTCGATCATCTGATCGTCGGGGATCCCGAGGACGATCCGCTGCTGAGGATCACCGAATGCAACGGTCGCTGGGGAGGGACCAGCACTCCGATGCATCTGGTCGATCGGGTGATCCCTGGCAAACGGCCGGCGTATCGGGCGCAGGATTTCATCCACAAGGATCTGATCGGTGTTCCCTTCACGGAGATCTGCGATCGAATCGGAGATCGTCTCTACGATGTTCGTAGCGGTGAAGGGCAATTCCTGCTCTACAACGTCGGACCACTGAAGTTGTCGGGGAAGTTCGACGTGATCGGTATCGGTCAGAACGCAGACGAGGCAGATCAATTGCTCACCGAGGTGCTCCCCGAACTTCTGGGGGTCTGAGAACTCGATCAGGATTTTCACAAGAAAACTGCCTCGCCGGTTGAACCGACGAGGCAGTTTTTCGTGATGCGTTTGCAGTAACCCAGGTGGTTAGAGCCCTAACTCCACCAGTTGCATCAGCAAGTTGAATCCAGCCAGTGCCTGGGGCAGTTCTTCCAGTACGAAGATGTTGCCCTGGTCGTTGGCCGGATCCGGACCTGGCGCCTCGAAGGGTGCCGGTGGTGCCGCGCCTTCATTGAACAGGTACGCGAGTCCGAAGATCGCATCACTGATGTCGACCACACCGTCACCGTTTGCATCGGCAGCTTCTTCTGGAATCGATGCCTCGCCACCGTTGAACTGGTGGCTCAGGTTGGCGATCACATCCGCGATGTCGACGGCGAGATCACGATTGAAGTCAGCGCGAATGAACCAGTCCCATGGCCACGGGTGGACGACGATGACGGGCCATGGGCAGATCCGCCTGGCGATGGTGCCTGGATCCATTAGTTCTTTGGCGTGATTGGTGACCTTGTCGAGATCCTGCAACTCCATCCAGGTATCCCGTCCGGGGTCGCTGGGAGTGGCTGGGTCGATGTTGAGTGCGTAGACGTTGCAGCCGGGAACGGTGCCATCCGACTTGGCGCGAGTGAGGTATTCGTCGATCGGACCCCGGCACCAGGTGGTCGTGACACCGCTGGCGTAGAGGTGTCCGTCCGGCATCTCGTGCGTATCGAAGAACAACTCGACGTTGGGTCCTCCGTAGCCATTTCCGAATACCAGGGTGCCGTCATTCTTGATCCGTAGAATGGCTCCATCGGCATCGAAGGCGCCACGTCCGCTGAGCAGGAAATCACCGTTGTCCGCTTCCCGGATATCACCGAGGGTGATGAAGCCGTAGTACTGATCCTGATCGAGAATGTTCAGGTTGTTTGGATCGAGCTTCAGAACTCGTGTGGCTGGCGGCGTGCCGGTGGCTTCTCGGACCAGGCCCGCGACTTCGAGTTGCCCTTGCGAGGTGACCTCGATGGCGGTACCGCGAGAGTTCCCGTTCTCTGGACCGTAAACACTTACCGCGAGAGGGTTGCCGCCCATATCGGTGCGCATGACGATGATTTCGGTCAGCGGGGCACCTATCTGTTGGGTGCTTCCTACTACCACGTAACCCTCCGGCAAGGTGCTATTCGAACTTTCGAGGATCACTTCGATGTCGGCGAAATGACTCCGGACATCGAATCCGAACAGGTTGTTGAGGTATCGAACGTCATGGTAAAGGCGCAGGAAGTTCAGACTCAGATCTTGATGCACGACCAGGATGAAGGGTACCTGTCCGACGAAGTCACTCAGTAGCATCGATCCGCAGACGACCAGATGTCCCTGGTGGTCCTGGATGATCTGGGCACCGATACCGGCCAACGTTCCGATATTGGCACCAGCTATGGGTAGAGTACCACCATAACTGTTGTAGCCAGTAGGGATGCCGGTGTTGTCGGTGGTGACGATGAAGACCGGCTCCTGGTTCCCCGCTGCACTCAGCATTCCGGTAATCGCAAAGCCATTGGTTGCGCCGGAAGCGTCCGTGGTTTCGGTAACAGAGAGGGGGAAACTGTTACCGGCTCCCTGGGGACCGAACTGAGCGATCTGACTGGACCAGATCAATACTCCGGCACCATCGACCTTGTTCAGATAGATGTCGATCCCAACCCAGGCACCGATGGGAGACGTGCGAATAACAGGACCGACGGTGACGTAATTGCCGTCACTGGTCGGAGTCATTTCCAGCGACATTTCGAACCCCCTGGTTCCGAGGTTCGTCATGTGCACTTGAGCCGAAAGGTTGCTACTCGAAAAGGAGGCAACCGCCAGGAGAGAAAAGATGAAGAGGATTGCGCGGAAACTCTTCGGGAAATATAGGTTGGTCATGTAGACCTTCCTTTCTTTGGGATCCCGGTTCGTCGCCCCCGTGGTGACGATCCGCCCGTTTGAATTGCAGGAAGATGAAATCCGGAGAATCGACTGCATCGGACCGTATTGTCTAAAAACACCCATCTATGTACAAATTGGTCGTTAAGTCGTGTTTGGACGATTTGACAGGAATGGCATAAGTTTCGTAGAGTTTCTTCGCTCTGAGGGTTGGCCTCCGGGTGAGAGGGGAGACGGGGAATGGATAACAATATGGGGAAAAATGCATACGCCGGCGTCATCGGCGGCATCGTCACAGTGGTCGGCTGGTTCATCGTGAACAAGATCAGTGGCACTCTTGACCCTTACGTGGCGGCCGGACTGGCGGGTTTCTGCGGTTCTTTCTGTGCTTCGATGTTTGCTGCTCAGA
>JBBWWE010000099.1:0-7362 GCA_050256595.1 Planctomycetota bacterium | reverse complement strand
GATCTCCGTTTACTTGCAGGAATGAATCTGACTGAACTCCGTCTCCAACTTCGATCGATCATAACGCCGTCGACCTTTTCGGAGATTGATGAAGTGGCCCCGACACCAGTACTCGGGCTGGATGCGAACCTGCCGATATCACCGTCCTGGCGTATCGATGCCACCTTCACTTTCTTGCCTCTCTCCAATGTCACAGGTTTCGACACGGAATGCATGGACAGTCAGATCCGAGTCGGTTGGACACCATTGCCAGACTGGGAAATGTTTCTGGGTGCCCGGAATCACTCCATTGAACTGGTCGGTGAACAAGCCGGAAGGCCTACTGAGATCGACATGCAACTGGAGCTGCTAGAGATTGGTATCTCCCACAGTTTTTGATTCTCTTCGGGCGCTATTCAATTCGAAAAGTTCAAGATGATCAAAAAACAGATCCCGCGAATACCGAGCGAATAGATCCACGCATCTTCCCAGACCTGCTGCTTTACAAATCCAGCCTACGCGACAGATCTGATGCTATTTTTCGATCCGGATCGATCCGTTGCCTTAACTCCTGGAAACGAGAAAGGTCGGGATACATCCGGGCTAGCAACTCTGGCGTGAGGGTCGAGTCCTTCGCCAGGTAGACCCTGCCACCTTGATCTGCAACCTCCTGATCGAGTTTGCATAGTATTTCTCGTGACTTTCCAGCAGCACGAATATCCATCGTCAAAGTCATCCCCTGCTCTGGAAAGGAAAGCCAGCCGCCACCACTTCGCATGCACTTGAGGACCACGAGGGGCGGTGCCAGCGCACCGGAGCAAGCAATCGTCAGCAATTTCCTGATCGCATACTGGCAGCGATCCAACGGGATCAGCGATTGATGCTGATGAAATCCACCAGGCTGGTAGATACGCTTCCAGTTCGACCACTTCTCGAGCGGAAATAGCAACCGCTCCAGTTTCCAGGACCGGGCACGATCGTTGGCTCCTGCGAAGCGATACCGCAACTGGTTGTGCCAGCGCAAAGTGGTCGGACACAATAATCTTCCGAGGCCCGGGGGAAATGGAAGTGCGCGAGAGAGATCCCAGGGCTCTTTCTGACGGTCACCGTGAGTTGGCGCAGTTCCTCCCACAACGATCCCTCGACCGAAGGAGCCAGCGGAAGCGGTAGGATCGAGCCATGCCGCAACATGTTCCTGGAGGTGTCCCAGATCTCGTAGTTTTTCGAGAGAAGTGTCGAGATCCGGTGTGGTCATCACCTCGACCGAAGCGTGCGGCCCGCCGTAGGCCATCACCTCGAGTTGCGCCTCGAGAATCATCCCCGTCAATCCCATGCCACCGATGGTGGCATGGAACAGATCGGGATCTCGATCCCGATCACAATCCACCACATCTCCGCTCGGAAGGAGCAGTCGAAGGGAACGGGTGACATCGCGCAGGGAACCTCGAACCAGGTGGTTCTTGCCGTGGGCATCTGCCGCCAGCACCCCTCCCACCGTCGCGTCGAGCACTCCTGGCACCACGGGCAGGGTGAACCCCAGGGTAGACAGACGCGACAGCAAGTTTCTCAAGTTCATCCCGGCCGAAACGACGACCGCCCCTGAATCGGGAGCATCGACCACTGAATCTCCTGGATCGAGAAGCAACAACCGACCTTCATCGAGAAGCGCCGCATCCCCGTAGGAACATCCCGCCCCGCGCGGTAACCAGTGGGTCGATTGCTGTATCGATTCGCGCACCTGTGTGGCATCGGTACAACGAATCACCCGAGAACGAGCATGGCAGGTGCCCGCCCAGCCAGAGATGGTAGTCAAAGGTGGAAGGTGTTCCTCGCCGATGGCCGCCAGGGTGACCTCCTTCCCCGGATCACCAGGGATGTGTCGGGTGTAACGAGGTCGATCAGACGATGAACTCAGGGTCGGATACCTCCGGTACCGCGCCCGCTCCGGCACCCATGCGGAGAAAACGACACACCGACTCGCGACCATCGTCACCGTAATCAAGCGTTCTCTGGTTCACATACATCCCGACGAATCGGTCGGTCTGTTCACTGGTCAACCCGCGGTTGTACTGCTCAGCGTACTGAAGGGCCTCTTCACGATGCTCCAGTGCGTAAGCGATACTCTCATGCAGGATTCGGGATATCTCAGCGATATGATTCTCACCAAGATCTCTGCGGATGGCATTGCCTCCTAGTGGCAACGGTAGTCCATTCTGGGTTTCTGCCCACCACTGTCCCAGATCGACCACACAGTGGTAACCCTCCTCGGCATAAGTGACCTGGCCTTCATGGATGATCACTCCGGCCTGGTATTCACCGTCACCGATCCTCTGCATGATCTGGTCAAACGGAACCACCTCGGTGTTTGCTTCTGGCATCCACAGTTTCAGTGCCAGGGCAGCACTGGTCCATTCTCCTGGCACCGCAATGGTACAAGATTGCAGTTCTTCCGGCTTTTTGGGTTCGCGCGTGATCAGTACCGGTCCGTATCCTTCTCCCATACTGGCACCGTGATTCAGAAGAGCATAGCGATCTGCGAGATGGGCATAGGCATGGATGGAGATGGCGGTCACCTCGTAACGGCCCTCAACAGCGTGACGATTCAGGGTCTCGATATCCGCCATCACGTGATCGAATTGATAGTCCCCGGTATCCACTTTTCCCTCACCGATGGCAAAATGCATGAACGCATCATCGGAATCAGGACTGTGCGCTATTACGACCCTCAAGGGGAACTCCTTTTGCCTTGATATCGATCCGTTTCGGTCAGATGAGGCTCCAACACCCCATCCAAACCACGACCGGAAACCGCAGCGATCGAGAATAGCCGCTTCCACCCCCTGGGGCTAGCGGAGGCGATTCCCGGATTACTTGCGATCACCTGCTCGAAAATCTATCATCTCCAGGGTACCGGACCGACTGGAGTTACTCGTCGGGATCCTTCGACGTCCGAATTGGGAGATTATTGATGGCTGATCCTGCAAACAAAGTCGAAAGCAACGTAGCTGGCAAGTGGTATGTCGATGAAGAATGTATCGACTGCGATCTGTGCCGTACTACGGCACCCGACAACTTCAAGGCCAACGAAGACGAGGGCTATTCCTACGTCTTCAAGCAACCAGGATCTCCCGAGGAAGCGGAACTCTGCGAGCAGGCAAAGGAAGAGTGCCCCGTCGAGGCGATCGGCGAAGACGGCGCCTAGTCGGTCGATTCGCGGCCACCACTCAACACTGACAACCAACTACAGAACAACCTCGATCAAAAATCGAGTCGTCGCGCCAATTCGTCAGCGATGGGAGCCGTACCGGAGACCGCCTGTCCGAGAAATGAATCGTGGAGTGGATGCGGTTCGCTTGCGATGAGCACTGCTCCCGCCGCATGCAGGATCGGCTCGACGGCAGCCAGGTCGTAGAGCGCCACGCGAGGATCAACCATCCCATCGCAAACCCCTTCGGCGATCAACATGTGCCCGAACCAGTCGCCGTAGCCACGGTTTCTCCTCGAGGATGTGATGATCTCGGTGAAAGGATCCCACAGGCCGGCATCCTGGATGTGCTTCAATCCACCGTGGGTGATGAAAGCGTCCTCGAGTTTTGAACAGGGACGGCACTGGAGTTTGAACGCCCGCACCGATTCCGATGTGGTCCCCGGCCCCTTCCAGGCCCCTACCTCCGGTCCTCCCCACCAACTCTGTCCCTGTAATTCCGCCGCTCCTTGCTGCTCCCCGAGTATCGAGGAATGGACCAATCCGAGCACTGACTGACCAGCAAGTTGAAGACCGATGAGAACTGCAAAGTGGGGAACACCGTCGATGAAGTTGTGGGTGCCATCGATGGGATCGATAATCCAGCGGTCACGTGCATCCCCTTCGTGACCATACTCTTCTCCGAAGATCCCCAGTTCCGGCGTACCTCGCCGGAGGATCTCCCGCATCGCTTCTTCAGCCTCCCGATCCGCCCGGGTTACAAGTGTGCCATCTTCTTTTGAATCGACGATCAACCTGCGATCAAGAAAGTGTCGCCTGGAAATCTCGCCCGCAACTCGGGCTGCTTCGAGAGCCACCTCGAGCAACTTCTCGAGTTCGACGATTTTCTCTTGAGGTGCAATGCCCACGAAACAAACTCACCTTCTCAGACGGATATTGCCAGTGTCGGAGTCGGACTGGGAAGGAGCCGCCTTCGAATCACCTGCGTACCGGCAGGAATAACGCCATCAAACAGCCGTACAAGGATCTCCTCCGGCTTGGCAGGATGATCTCCCTGGAGACAAATCCTCATCTGGAGCAATCGTTCATCATCCCTCACTGACATCAACCCGACCGTATCGGCAGGAAGTTGCTCGACCCAGGAGATGTGATCGATCCCGGGGCGAATATCGATGGTCTTGGGCTTCCCCTTCTTGGTTCGCCGCTCGACGATGATCTCGGACTCAACTAGCAATTGATCGATCGCATCCTCTCTCGCACCCTGAACCGACTTCAGAGGTACAAGAATGAAGACATCTGCCCAGTTGGTGACATGGGACAACTTCGGGGCATCCTTGCCGACGACATGAACCGACCGCAATTCAATCCCTTCTGGACACTGGGCCGCAAGTGCAACGTGGAGCGCTTCTGGCTCGACCTGCTGCTGCAGTTTGAGATCCATCACCTCCGAGAGTCCTGCCATCCCCAGACGTAAAGGAGGACCGAATGACATTTGAGGAATCGGATGGAATCCACGGGAATAGGATGGCAAAAACCCTGCGCGGCGAATCGCTCGGGGGAACATCCGATTCAGATCGAGATGGCCCATGAAACGAGCAGTACCCACCTTCGCGTATCGAACCCGATAGGTAAAACTGGGACGCTCGAGTTCCTTTCTCTTGGGAGGAGCTGAACGATTCTCCCGGGAAAGAAAACGCTCTCGCGATTGCTCTCGAACCAGTTCGACAGTCGCATCGGTCTGTGAACTGGCCTGAGTCTCATCTCGATGCGCGTCCAGAAACTCAAGCGATTCGATTCGCTCTTCTTTCATCCGTGCAAGATCGCAGGCAATTCCGCAGTCGTAGCAAACGAGTCGCCTCTTGTCCTTGTTCGCATCTTCCAGGTTGTTGTAGTGAGTCAACTTCCGTCCAGGTTTGCCACACGGATGTGAGGTTCGATCCTTCAGGGATCTCTGGTATTCCCTGACCAGAAACTTGTGTTCAACACCGCAGTCGATATGGTCCCAGGGCAAACGAGCATCGATCGGAATGGTATTCAGATATCTGTAGCGATCGATCTGATGCTCCTCGATCGCCTCCATCCAGAGGTCGAAGCGGAGGCGATCGGACCAGCCATCGAATCGAGCGCCATTGCGCCAGGCGGTTTCCACCACATCGCAGAGGATTCGATCTCCTCGGCTGAGGATTCCCTCGATGTGACTGGTCGTTGGATCGTGCCAACGGAAGGTCAAACCAGGGGTTCTGGTCCACTTCCGTAGCGCCTGGTGCTTCTTTTCGATCTCCGGAATGTCATCCATCGCTGCCCACTGAAACGGCGTGAATGGTTTCGGGATATGGCTGGAAACGGAAACGGTGATATTCGCTCGTCCCTTTGGAAGATATTCCCTGGCAATATCAAGCATCCGTTTGCCGGTATCCGCGATCCCTCTAACATCTTCTTCTTCCTCGGTCGGCAACCCGATCATGAAGTACAACTTCATCTTGCGCCAACCACGCGAGAAGATCCGGTGAGCACTCTTTGCGATGTCCTGCTCCGTTATGTTCTTGTTGACCACATCTCGCATCCGCTGAGTTCCTGCCTCGGGAGCGAAGGTAAGGGATGTATTGCGGACGCTCGCCATCTCATCGAGCATCGCATCGGTGAGTCCGTAAGCCCGTAGCGAAGAGACGGAAAGAGAGATGTTCTTGTCGCGAAGTTCCGGCATCACCTTCTTCACGAGAGGTTCAATGGCACTGTAATCCGCAGTGGAAAGGCTAGTCAGAGAAACCTCGTCGAATCCTCCGCAACGAACCGCGTCTCTCACTGTATTCTGGATCTCCTCCGGAGTTCTTTCCCGGACAGGACGGTAGATCATTCCAGCCTGACAGAATCGGCACCCCTCGGTACACCCTCGTGCTACCTCGATGCTCACTCGATCGAATACGACCTCGGTATTGGGAACCGGTGAGCAGGACGGGAAAGGAAACTGCCCCAGATCTGCAACATGAGCTCTGGTAACGCGTTGCGGAACACGTTCATCGAGGGGTGCATCGACAACCGTCACCCCTGTGAGAGTTTCTACCCGGGTGCTGTAGAGAGACGGTACGTAAACACCTTCGAGTTGGCTGATATGGATGAGCCGCTCACGGCGATCAACGCCTCGGTCCTTCAACTCACGCCATAGTTTCACGACAGCATGGAAAAACCCTTCACCATCTCCGATCAGAAAGGCATCGATGAATGCGCTCATCGGCTCTGGCTGAAAGGCCACCGGCCCACCCGCCATCACCAGAGGACAATCATCGTCTCGATCCTCGGAACGGATCGGAATCCCTCCCAGATCGAGCATCGTCAGGACATTTGTGAAGGTGAGTTCGTATTGAAGCGAAAATCCGACCACGTCGAAGGCACTCATCGGTTGCCATGATTCGAGGCTTACCAGCGGGAGACCTCGATCACGCAATTCTTGCTCACAATCAACCCACGGTGCGTAGATCCGCTCGGCTCGGACCCCTTCCATATCGTTGAGATGTGAATAGAGGATCTTGAAGCCGAGATGGCTCATCCCGATCTCGTAAACATCAGGAAACGCCAGCAAGAAACCGAGTTCCGTTTCTTTCTTACGTACCGAATGGAGCTCCCCCCCGGTGTATCGCCCCGGCTTTTCGAGCCGATGCAGAAAGGAAGCATAGGGGTGGTTCTTGAGATTTCCCTCGTCGGGAATCTGGCACAGGTCCTCTCCCTCTGCGGCGGCAGAGGGGCCACTGCGGAAGCCCACCTTGCCCATCGAATCCCAGAGAGAATCCTGATTCTTCTCGGTCACGAAACGCCTACTCTCTTGTCATCGAGCACTTCGTATCGATTGAGGCTCCTGCGAGGACCAAAACCATTGAGAATCCTGATCGCTCGGGACGAATTGGAAGGAAATGGTACCACAGAGCCTCGTCGCTGCCATTTCGATCCAGTACCGGATCGAATCAGGAGAGGTCGTAAGCAGCCTCCGCGGCCAGGCGTAGTTGAGCCGAGGCGTCCGTTTTGCCCGGCCTCTGCTGGTCCAGTTCCCCCAGCAAACCCTCGTGGCGAGCAAGCACCGCCAGCATCGCCTGCTGGATCCTGTGACGCTCCGAATCGATCTGAACCCTCAGTTCAGGGTCGATGTAACTGGAGATCTCTGCCCACTTCTCTAGCACATCCCGAAC
>JBBWWE010000098.1:0-9422 GCA_050256595.1 Planctomycetota bacterium | reverse complement strand
CAATGACAAGGAACGGACGGTGCTGGAAAATGCTTTCATCCCGATCCTGTGAGCCAGAACCAGTGATCAGCAGCACCGCGGGAAATGGCCCATCTCCTTCAGGTAACGTCAAAGTTCCAGCAAAGGTCACCCCTGCTTCCTTGTTGTCGTAGGAAACCTCTTCGACCTTGTAGGGGAAGGGTGGTTTTGGTTCTTGAGGTCTACGAATGGTACTGATCTGTTCCTTTTTGGTCAGCGCGATGTCGAATTTTTCACGTCCCTGATGGAAAGAGCCGGACAGTTTTTGCCCGTCTTCCGAAAGGTCCATCTCCATGCTGAGAAAGGCGCGTCCGATGGAGATTCTCGATCGGCGATCCTTCAGATGGTCGACCCGGGTCACGGCCAACTCTGCGGGCGATTGATCAGGACTGATCATGAAGCCACTCAGTTTTCCCCCGTCTTGAGTTTTCAGGCTCAAAACGATGCGTAGCTCGATGGCACCGACGGTCAGGGTTCCCTCCCAGATGCCGACGAGAGCCGCGGACAGTTCTGTCGGCAACGGTGGCAGGGTGGCTTCCCGATGACATTCGAGCTTCAGTTCTGAACCGCGTTGTTTCCAGGTGCCCTGTAATTGCTGACCTTTGGCTTGCAGTTTTGCCTGGTACAAGCCTCCGGTGGCAGCTACCGCGATGGTGACGTTGCCATCTTCGTCAACCGAGATTCCGCTCAGCGGCAGGGCATAAGAATTCTGAACCGGAGTATCGACGGTGCCGCTCCACCCTCCGTCCTGGTTTGCTTCGATGTGAAACACCAGCTCGATAGCAGCGCCTTCAGGATCAATATCACCGCGCCAGATTCCGGCCAGGTCGATATCCCCTGGATGGGCATCAAGGGAAGAGGTGCTGACCGAAAGGGTCAGGAGAGAACTGAACAGCAACAAGATCGGTGAGTTGAAAATCTTCATGACACGGATGATAAAAGAGGATCATCGACAAAGTCAATCTGGCTCATCGGTTGGAAAAGTCGACCCATTCTTGTTCGATGCGTTTCGCGGTCACTGCGCCGTCAAAGACCAGCAATTGATGGCGAAAGAAGAGATGATCGTCCGGGCCAAGTTCAATATCGCCACTACCTGCGGGCGCCTTTTCGAAATCGTGCTGACCGAATGGATTGGCGGCGAACAGTCCGTAGGTTCGAGCGTGCCACCAGGTCGGATATCTCGGATTCTCCGGATGATCGAGCAGCGCGACCGTTGCTTGCTGTTCATCGATCGGGCCACTGTAAGCAGCCCAGCGGCTGCGCATTCCCCATATGGCACCGGCGATCGCGGCATCGGCATTGAAACTCTTGCCAGCGGCAACCGGACCATCGAGTCTCATGGTGGGAGCCAGCCGCAGGGCAAAGGTGCCCTCCTCGGTATCACCGATCGTGACGGTCTGGCCGTCGGCGGGTTTCCAGAGACTCCAGATTTCGATGCGGTACCCCTCCTCGATGACCCGGAAGTCATAGGTGCGGGTTTCTTCGAGGATCTTTTTGTTGCCAGCGACCCAGGACAATTTACCGCTGACGATGAGAATCTGGTCATCGTCGAGCAGATAGGATTCCCATTCGCTCGGCACCTGTCGTGTGCCTTTTCCGTGCCAGAAATCATGCCCGGCGACGGAACCATGAGCGATCCAGGCACCGGCATGATGGGGGTGATCCTTCGATTCACCCTCGATCGCCTCTTCGATGGGCCAGCGTCGAAGCACCATCGATCCACCCGGGGAATAGATGGGAAAGAGACAGGGTCGTTGCTGGTCGAGGCGCAGGGTTGTTAGCAGGTGACAACCGGCTGAAATCTCGACCTGATTGCGGGAGTTGTTCCACTGCACCTCGAAGCCGAGTGCGTCGGTAGTAGAAGCGTTGAGCCCTGTTGCGTCAGCTGTGGTCCTTCCCCCTGGACCGGTACAGCCGTAGATGCTGACCAATACGATGCAGAGCAATGCCATGGAGGCACTAGAACGGAACTCAGTCGGAATCGCTCGCTGTGTCTTCATCTTGTCCGCCTTCACTCGTCTTTTTTGTCGTCTTCTTCTTGGCCTTTTTCTTGGTGGTTTTTTTCTTCGTGGTTTTCTTTTTTGCAGTCTTCTTCTTTTTCTTGGTGGTTCTCTTCTTGGTTTTTTTCTTGCCCTTCTTGGCGTCACGTTCACGTTTCTCGAGGATGCGGTTGGCGGCTTGGGACGAGGAGATCTTTTCCGGATCCTGGTCGCGGGCGAGGGTGGCGTTGGTCTCTCCATCGGTGGCGTAAGGCCCGAAACGACCGTCCTTGATCTCGATGGTGGCTCCGTCTAGTTCGATGACATTTTCGAAGACCTGGATCGGTGGCTTTGCTGCCGCCCGTCCACGTTTCTTTGGTTGTGCGAGCAAGGCGCGGCACCGCTCCTCATCGACGGTGAAGGGATCATCCCCTTCCTCGAGACTGCGAGTTTCCTTGTCTGCTTTTATGTAGAGCCCGTAGCGGCCGTTAAAGACGCGGATTTCCTGGCCTTCCGTGGTGGTTCCGCAGACGCGTCCTTCCTTCAGTTGAAGTAGTTGGATGGCGACATCCACGGTCACGCTATCCGGTTCCATATCCTTCAGAAGTGAAGCGAACTCGGGTTTCTCGTCCGATTCGGAATCTCCGCGCTGTACATAAGGACCGAATCGACCACTCTTGATGAAGATCGGTTTGCTGGTGGCGCTGCAGTGACCGAGCGGTTCGTCCTTGCGAGCGCCGGCCTGAAGGATTTCGTCCATCTTCTTCTCATCGAGTTCATCGGGGCACAGTTCCTCGGGGATGTTGCCGCGGATTTCGCCAGCTTCGAGGTAGGGTCCGTACCGGCCGACCCGGAGTACCACTTCTTGGTCGCGGAATTTCCACGGACCGCCATTGGCGTATGGCATCGGAAAGCGGCAGATCTGCGCCGGATCAATCGATTCCATTCCGGCATCGATCATCCCACAGAGTCCCGATTCACCGTTTCCGGACCAGAAGTTGCGCAGGTACTCCTGGCGATTTTTTTGGCCATTTGCGATCTTGTCGAGATCGTCTTCCATCTGCTTGGTAAATGTGTACTCGACGAAATGTGCGAAGTGCTCTTCCATCAGGCGGACCACGGCAAAGGCGGTCCAGGTCGGAACCAGCGCCTTGTTCTTGCGGAACGTATAGGCCGCTTGCTGGATGCGGTTGATGATCGAGGCGTAGGTACTGGGGCGACCGATTCCCCGCTTTTCCATCTCCTTGATGAGTCCGGCTTCGGTATAGCGTCCGATCGGCTGTGTACGATGTTCTTCTGGATTCAACTCGGAGACCTCGACTGCATCGCCAACTACCACCGGTGGCAGGATCGTCTCCTTGGTACCCGCTGGATCGACACGAAGAAAACCCGGATCGTCGATGACAGTTCCCCGTGCCTGATAACGCGCAGCATCTTCGTGGTCTTCTTCAACCTCGACGATCACCGTGCGTCCGGTCGCCGGCTTCATCTGGGTGGCGACGGTGCGCTTCCAGATCAACTCGTACAGTCTGGATTCGTCTTCCCCGACCTTGCCAGAAACTTCCTGCGGATCGACGAAATCGGAGGGACGGATCGGTTCGTGTTCTCCTCCGGCTTTCTCGGAGAGGCTGCCGAAGTTGCGAGACACATGTTCTCCAGCCCCGAACCTGCTGGTGATCAGGTCCTCGATCGCCTGCAGCGCCTCGTTAGCCAGCAGATAGTTGTCGGTCCGTACATAGGTGACGAATCCCTTCTGGAACAATGCGTTGGCGGCTCGCATCGTTCTGGAGGGGGAGTAACCGAGGCGATTGCTTGCTTCCTGCTGGAGACCACTGGTGATGAAGGGCACGGGAGGTTTGCGACTGTAAGGTTTTTCCTCCAGTGATGAAATCTTGAAGGAAGATGCGGAGAAACGATCCCGAAGAGAGTGCGCCTCGTCGGCTGTCAGGATCTTGCGATCGGCGGATTCCTGCTTGAGTTTTCCTGTATCCGCGAAGTCCTTGCTCTGGGCGATCGGTTTTCCACCGATATCGAGCAACTTCGCCTCGAAAGTGTCGCCAGCACCGGTACGAAAGACGGCATCTAGGTCCCAGAAAAGCGCCGGGATGAATACGAGTCTTTCTTTTTCGCGTTCGACCAGCAGGCGGATCGCCACCGTTTGCACCCGTCCTGCCGAGAGTCCCTGAGCGATCTTGCGCCACAGCAGGCTGGAAACTGGAAATCCGTAAAGACGATCGACCAACCGCCTGGCCTCCTGTGCTTCGACCAGCAAGGTATCGAGTTCTCCTGGTTCAGCGATGGCTTTCTCGAGAGCACTCTTCGTGATCTGTCCGAGACGTAGTCTTTTTACCGGCATGCTTTTCTTCGGTTTCAGTACCTGAAGAAGGTGCCAGGAGATGGCCTCTCCTTCACGGTCGGCATCGGTGGCGAGATACAACTCGTCGGCGGTCTTCAGTTGTTTGCGAATCTCGCTGATCGTTGATCTCTTGTCATCGTCGAGGATGTAGATCGCCTCGAAGTCGTTGGTGATACCGGTGACAATCTGGTTCTCCTTGTGTTCCTCGGGAACCTGGCTCGCCTTGCGCGGCAGATCACGGATGTGTCCAACGCTGGCCTCGACGACGAAGTCCTTGCCGAGGTACTTCTCGATGGTCTTGGCCTTGGTGGGGGACTCGACGATGACGAGCCGTCTCGGCATGATATTCTCGGCCCTTCTCCCCGTGCCCGGCGTAAGGCCCGAGGTGCTCTCCATCTACGGGTACCCGGCAAGGGGCCTTCCTTTCAAGACCTCTTTTTGGCGATGGGACCGATTTTGTGGGCTGGAAACGGCCGAAAACGGGGTCATGCTGCGGATTCGACCGCTTGCGTGAGGAATAGGGAAAATTACTTCTCGACCGGTTTCTCCGTCGCTGAAAGGGTGTTTGTCTTGCCAGAACTGCCAGAAGTGGAGACCACCCGGCTAGGGATCGAGGACCAGATTCGAGGGTCCGTCATCGAAGAAGTGGTGATCCGTAATTCGAAATTGCGGCTCCCGATTCCGGGAGATCTCGACGAGAAATTGCGCGGGGCCACTTTTGGCAAGACCGATCGACGTGCCAAGTACCTGCTCCTTGAAACCACTGCGGGAGTGCTGCTGATTCATCTCGGAATGTCCGGCAGCCTGAGGATCGCCGAGGAAAGCGATGATCAGCGGCCCCATGATCATGTCACCTGGTATCTCGATGATGGTCGCCAGCTCCGTTTTCACGATCCCCGTCGTTTTGGGATTGTCACCTGGGCCGGAGTTGACCCGCACAGCCATCCCCTGCTCAGGGAACTTGGTCCCGAGCCACTGGAACACGATCAACTGGGCGAGGTGCTGTATCAGAGTTCACGGGGGCGTCGATTGAGATTGCGAGATTTTTTGCTCGATTCAAAGGTCGTTGCCGGTGTCGGTAACATTTACGCAAACGAAGCGGCCTGGGTGGCGGGGATCCGTCCCGATCGCGCATGTGGGCGCATCGCCCGTAAACGTTATCTGAATCTCGCGACGGCGATCCAGGATGTGCTTTCACGAGCAATCGTGCAGGGTGGGACCACTCTCAGGGATTTCGTTCAACCGGACGGTGAACCCGGTTACTTCCAGCACAGCTTCGAGGTATACGGCCGCGATGGAGAGCCATGCAGTCGTTGCGATGGCCAGATCCGACGGGCGGTGAAGGGCAATCGATCCCTCTTCTACTGTAGCGGTTGCCAGAAGTAGCTTCCCTGTCGGGTCCGCTTCACACCGAAGGGGCGAGAACCTAGAATCAACGGGTCAGGAGCGATTCAGTGGACAAGATCAAGGTGAACAACCCGGTCGTCGAACTCGATGGCGATGAGATGACCCGCATCATCTGGCAGTTCATCAAGGATCGCCTGATTCTTCCTTACGTCGATGTCGATCTGAAGTACTTCGATCTCGGCATCGAGAATCGCGATGCTACCGATGACCAGATCACCATCGATGCGGCAAATGCGATCCGGGAACACGGTGTCGGTGTCAAATGTGCCACCATCACTCCCGATGAACAGAGGGTGGAAGAGTTCGGTCTGAAGAAGATGTGGCGCTCTCCCAACGGGACGATCCGCAACATCCTTGGCGGGACCGTTTTCCGCGAGCCGATCATCTGTAGCAATGTTCCGCGTCTGGTTCCCGGCTGGACCAACTCGATTGTCATCGGTCGTCACGCCCACGGCGATCAGTATCGAGCGACCGATTTTTTGGTTCCGGGCGCTGGAAAACTGACGATGACCTTCACTCCCAGGGAGGGTGGGGACATCCAGAACTACGATGTGATGGAGTTCGAGGCTCCTGGCATCGCCATGGGTATGTACAACCTCGATGAGTCGATCCGCGGATTCGCTCGCGCCTGCATGAACTACGGATTGCAGAGAAAATGGCCCGTCTACCTCTCGACCAAGAACACCATCCTCAAGGCCTATGATGGACGCTTCAAGGATCTGTTCGAGGAGGTGTTTGATGGCGAGTTCAAAAGCGCGTTCGAGGATGCAGGTATCACTTACGAGCATCGCCTGATCGATGACATGGTCGCTTGTGCCATGAAATGGGACGGCGGGTTCGTCTGGGCCTGCAAGAACTACGATGGTGATGTTCAATCGGACACGGTTGCGCAGGGATTCGGGTCTCTCGGTCTGATGACCAGCGTTCTGCTGACTCCGGATGGCAAGACAGTCGAGGCAGAAGCCGCACACGGAACCGTGACCCGTCACTACCGCCAGCATCAGCTGGGAAATCCCACCTCGACCAACCCGATCGCCAGCATCTTTGCATGGACCCGGGGTTTTGCTCACCGAGCGCGTCTCGATGGAAATGATGAACTGCTCGCCTTCGCGGAAGATCTGGAGCAGGTCTGTATCGAGACGGTGGAGTCGGGGCACATGACCAAGGATCTGGCGATCCTGGTTGGAAATGATATGCCATATATGAACACGGATGAGTTCCTGGCGAAGCTTGACGAGAACCTGCAGATCAAGCGAAGCGGCTGAACCCGGAGGGACAACTCGATGGCGGATTCTACCTCCGATGGAATGTCCCAGCAGCGCTGGGAAAATACTCACGATTACATCGAGCAACTGTTCAGCGATGATCTCGAGCGCTGGTCAACAGAACACGATGCGGCGGTGGAAGCCGGCTTGCCCGCAATCTCGGTCGGAGCAACGGTCGGACGATGGTTGACCCTGTTGTCGGCGTTGAGCCGAGAGGGGGGTGCGCGCCTGATCGTCGAGGTTGGAACACTCGGTGGGGCCAGCGCGCTGGCGCTCGCGCGGGGGCTTTCGCCGGACGGGAAGATCGTCACCATCGAAGCGGATCCCCACCATGCTGACTTTGCTCGCGCAGCGCTCTCGCGTGCTCAGGAAGAACGAGTCGATGTCCGTGTCGGCGAAGGATTGAAGGTCCTGCCCGATCTGGTCGAGGAACTGGGAACAGAGAGTTGCGATCTGCTCTTCATCGATGCCATCAAGACCGAGTACTCCGGTTACCTGGAAGCGGGTCTTCCTCTTGTCAGAAGTGGTGGGCTGGTCGTGGCGGACAATGTACTCGGGGCCGGAAACGGCTGGGTTCCCGACTCCATCGACGAGGAACCGTCCCGTGTTGCCATCGACAACTTCAACAAGATGGTCTCTGAACATCCTCGCATGGAGGGAACGATCGTTCCGATGCGGCAGGGGCTGCTGGTTGCCCAGGTCACATGAACATGGGTGGCACGAAAATCCAATACATCGATACCCACACCGCTGGTGAACCCACGCGAGTCATAATTGATGGCTTCCCCCATCTCGGGGGGGAGAGCATCTCCGAATGTCGTGATCTCATTACCAGAGATCACGATGCACTCCGGGCAGGGATCGTTCGCGAGCCTCGTGGTCACGAGGCGATGGTTGCTGCTTTGTTACTCGAATCGTCCGTCGAGGAATGTGATGCGGGAGTGATTTTTTTCAACAACGTTGGCACTCTCGGTATGTGTGGTCACGGTGCTATCGGTGTGGTTAAGGCCATGCATCACCTCGGCAAGATCGAAGTGGGTCGTTGTACGCTGGAGACTCCGGCGGGGGTCATCGAGACCATCTTGCATCCGCAAGGAGATGTTTCGGTCCGTAACGTCAGAAGTTATCGAGAGCTCGCTGATGTATCGGTCACCCTCCATGACGGTATCGAACTTGTCGGAGATGTTGCGTGGGGAGGGAACTGGTTCTTCATCACCGAAAGCCCGGATATTCCCATCGAACCTACGCGAATCGATGACCTCATCGCCCTCTGTGGTGAGATCCGTGGCGCTCTTGAGGTCGATGGAGTGACGGGCACTTCCGGGGCTGTGATTGACCACATCGAAGTGCATCAACCACTGTCTTCCGAGCAGGGAGTAGGAGTGCGTTCCTTCGTGCTGTGTCCGGGCAAGGAGTGGGATCGTTCGCCCTGTGGAACCGGAACCAGCGCGACTCTTGCGTGCTTGCATGCCCGCGGGCAACTGGAGGAAGGCGCTTCCTGGATCCAGATGGGAGTCCTCGGAACTCAATTCTCGGGTACCTTCGTGGCGGACGGGAATGGCGTCTATCCGACGATCCGGGGCAGTGCTTACCTCAGTGGCGAAGGAACGCTCCACTTCACGCAAGACGATCCATTTTGCCATGGCATCGACCTGTAGCCGCTGGTGACCTATCCTCCGGCTGGAGGTTTTTTGCGTATCGCCATAGACGCCACTGCTGCATGTACCCCCCCGGCCGACCGGAATCGGCAGATATACTGCACAACTTGCCAGATCGCTGTTCGATCTCGATGTCGATCTCTCGCTCGGAACCCGTTTTTCTCATCTACGGCACCACCGTCATCGTCTCGAGGTTGGCGATTGTGCTCGCTTCTGGATCCAGCAGCCCTGGTGGCCTCCATTGATGAACCCGGATGTTATCCATGTGACCGATTCGCGGGTTCCACGGTGGCGAGCCCCGCGTGTAGCGACCCTCCACGATGTGATGCACCTGGTCCCGGAGTTGCTGGGCCAAGAGCCCATCTCGACGGCCAGCTTCAGGGATCGAATGATCGAGGGATACCATTCCATCGCACGTGATTGTCATCGAATCATCGCAGTGAGTGAGACGACACGTCACGACTTCCTCAGCAATGTGGATTGCCCTGCGGAGAAGGTGGTGACGGTACACCACGGGCTCGATCCCGTCTTCTTGCCGATACCACCCGATGAGAGCGCAGAAATCCTGGCGTCACGAGGGATCCCCCGAGAAGCGATCCTGTACGTCGGAGATCTGTCTCTTCGAAAGAACATACCTGGAATCATTCGCGGTTTCCTGGCGGCCGATCTGGGAGACGTTCCACTCGTTCTCGCCGGAGAGTCCACCTTCGGAGGTGAAGAGTTGCAGTCTTTCATCGAG
>JBBWWE010000097.1:0-7088 GCA_050256595.1 Planctomycetota bacterium | reverse complement strand
GGCTCTGCCGTTTGTGTCCATCGAGGCGTGGTGGTCACCGGTGCACCTCTTGATTCCACCTATGCCGCAGTCGGGGGCAATGCCCTGGTTGCGATCTTCGGAGACCAAGACTGCGATCAGGATGGGCAACTGGATGCCTGTTCGATAGCGGAGGGTTCCGCTTCAGATTGTGATCTGGACGGGGTTCTCGATTCTTGCGCCATCGCAACCGGGATCAACGACGATTGCGATGGAGATGGAATCCCCGATTCCTGTTCCACCCTGGAAGGACTGGTTGCAGATTGCGATGCCGATGGCATTCCCGATGTCTGTTCGGTTCTGGCAGGACAGGTTTCCGATTGCGACGAGGATGGTGTTCCTGATGTATGCCAGACCGATTGTAATCAGAATCAGATCCCCGATTCCTGTGAGATCTTGCAGGGTCTCGCTTCAGACTGTGACGAGGATGGGATACTCGACGAGTGTGCGCTGGCGGATGGAACGGCTTCCGATTGCGATGCGAACGGTGAAATAGATTCTTGCGATGAGGACTGCGATGGAAATGGTATCTCTGATGTGTGCGATTTCATGCAGGGGAACTTGATCGACTGTAACTCGAACCACATTCCTGATGTCTGTGATCTGGAAGTTCCTGGGCAAGACACCAACGAAAACGGTCAACTCGATTCTTGTGAACCCCAGTTCATTCGAGGAGATGCAGATGGAGCGCAAGGGGTGCGGCTAGCAGATGCGATCTTGTTGATTGGCAGGGTCTTCGGTCAGAACTCGATTCCGGGTTGCCTCGAGGCTGCCGATGCCAATGCCGATGGATTGCTCGATATCAGTGACGGGATCAGCCTTCTTTTCTATCTGTACGCAAACGGCGAACCACCCCCGCCACCGTTCCCCGAATGTGGGATCATTCCCATCGATGCGTTGTTCCCCTGCGAAGAGCATCCGACCTGCCCTTAGAGATTGACCACCGCACCATTTTGTATCAGTGCTATTCGGGTGGAGATCCTGTCAGGATCGATCCCCCATGTGCGTGATACGGCACTGCGATAACTCTCTAGCTGGTCCCTGTGCTTATCGGCGGTTTCCTGTGCGGAACCGGAGATCTGATCGGTCTTGAAATCGATCACTTCTGCAGCGATCGGTTGTCCGTTTCTTTCGAGAATCACGAGACGGTCGATGATGCCGTTGAGTACATCCTCTCCCAGTTTGCAGCAGAAGGGCACCTCTCTCTCCAGCACGATCTGATCTCCATCCTGCTGGCCTAGCCGTTGACCTGTAGCCTCACGGTCGAGGATCTCCTTGAGACCCTGTTCCCCGAGCGCGTGGCGAAGCAACGGAACGGCCTCGTCGATGAACTGGACGAGGCGTGGGTACTCGCGGGCGAGGATCTGATCCATCTCCGGTGGAAGTTCTGCATTCCAGTCGAGGAGTTCCAGCGCGAAGTGGGCCAGCGTTCCGATGGATCGAGCCCTTGAGGACTTTGCGGTCGAAAAGAAGGCGGTGTGTTTCGACGGGGATCTCGTGCTTCCGGCCTTGGATGCCTGGAGATCAGGGATCCTGGCCTGCTGGGATGCCTTCACCGGGTCCCCGGTGATGGTGGTGATCGAGTCAGCATCACCTTTCTCGAACAGAATCGTTCCCGCTTCTAACGGTTGGTCCTGTCCGAGGGTCTTCCAGAGCACAGCTGCAGCGGAGGCCTCCGGGGGCTTCTTTGCCGGGATGATCATCGTCAACGATCGCTTTGCCCGGGTCATCGCGACATAGAGGATGCTCAGCGCTTCCTGGAGACGAGATTGGCGGGCCTGGCGATTCATCTCGATGTAGGGCTCCCCGAGAATCTGCTGCTCCATCTTCTTGATGTATCTGCTGATCAGTTGTGCTCGGGGCTGATCTCCCCGGGGAGGGCTAGGATCCCGTTGCTCCAGCAGTCCGGGTAACACCTCGAACCAGTTGACCGCCAGTTCGGGCAGGATCACGACATCGCGACCCAGCCCTTTGGCCTGGTGAACCGTCATCACCTGGACCCGGGAACCGCTCGGCGAAGAGAGTCGATGGGTTCTCAGGTGAGTGATCAGATCCTCGAGGCGACAGCCCCCGGGGCGACGGATGTGCAGTTGCTCGAGCATCTGGTGAATCCTGATGCGATCCTCTGGTGAAGAGATACGAGCGAGTTCCCTGGCGAGGGGGGAGATCGCCTCGATGATGCCGAGTTGGTGGATTCTGCTTCTCATCAAGGAGGAGATGGCCTTGGCCACCTCAGGATCCTCCCAGTCGCCAGTCGGAAAACCTTCGATGACGCCCGCGAGATCCGGAAACGGAGAGCGGGCGATGGCGAATCGCATGGTGGCGTCGCCCGGGTGCTCCACCAGTTCCAGCAGCGCCACCAACCTGCCGACGGCAGGGGAGTCGACGAGCGGGTTTCCCCCCTCCTCGCTGGCATCGATGCCGCGTTCGCGCAGTGCCGCGACCATCCGCGCGATGTTTCGATTCTTCCGCACCAGGATCGCGATCGATGCCTCGGGCGATTTCTGGATGACTCGCTCCACCTCGTCGATGGCATCGATGTAGGGGCAGACTTCGGGATTTCGATCCGGATGTTCCCGAGCGACCTTCAGGACCACGTGTCCGGGGGCATCGCCGGGACCACCGGCTGCTGTGAATTGATCGTGGAAGTTGTCGCACCAGCTGGTGATGGCGACCTGGTCCTGTTCCAGCCAGCCGGCAGGAGGAAGATTGCCGAACACCTGGTTGACTCCATCCAGGATCTCCTGGGAGGAGCGATAGGACGCATCGAGGGTCCGGTTTGACCCTGGCTTGAGATAGGCCTCGATCAGGTCGAGGACCTCGGCTCTGCCGCCGCGCCAGCCGTAGATCGCCTGTTTCGGATCGCCGACGCAGAATACGGTTCGCCCACCGTCGGCATCGGAGGCCACCTCCTCGATGAGAGGCTGCAGTGCTGCAAATTGAACCATCGAGGTGTCCTGGAACTCATCGAGCAGGAGGTGGCGTGTGTTGGCGTCGAGCCGATACAGAATCGTTCCCGGTGCAGCAAGAACTCCCGCGATCGTGAGTGCGAGTGGGACGTCCTGGTAGCCGACCCCGCCATGGGCGTGCAGGCCCTCCGTGCGGAACTGATCGTAACTGGCGAGCAGTTCCCTGGTTGCCAGATTCTGTGAACGGATCGTGCGCGAGAGATCGGATCGGATGATGTTGCCCAGCAACTGGATGGTGACGCGGATCTCGTCGGGGATATCCTCTCCGCTGTAGCTGCTCTCCCCGGCGCTGAGGGCCTTGGGAAGTCCGGATGAAAAGAGGGTCAGCGGATCAACCCCCTCCCGATCGTCAAACCACATGCGGATCTTTTCGAGAGACTTCTCCCAGTGCTTCTTCGGAGTTCCAGCCTTGGTCAGGGGACACTCCACCGACTCGAACTGTTCCCGCACCAGATCGATCTCCTTCTGGTCCGGGGGGGAGGAGATTTCTGGGTTGTTCCATGCGTCTACCGGGAACTCGAGAAACTTCTCGTGAGCGCTCGAGACGATCTGTTGCAGTTGATCGGAGACCTGGCTGGAGGCACTTCCTCGACTGAGTCGATGCATCAGCAGCCGGGCATCTGCGGGGTCTCCCTGGGCGAGGATTTTCTGGATCGCTCCGGCCCGTACGGCATTGAGTTGATCCTGTTCCAGAATGGTCCAACCGGGGGGCAATCCACATTCGAAAGTATGAGCGAGGGCCAGCCGCGAGAAGAATGCATCGAGAGTCGAGATGTTGCAGCGGTGCAGATCATCGATGAGACGTCGCAGGGCGTCCTCGACCTGCTCCAGCGATGGGGAGGGGAAGTCAGCCTCTACCAGCGAGTCCTGCAGTTTCTGCAGTTCTGACCGATTGCGGGTCGCCTTCAGCATCCGGCCGAGTATCCGCTCCAAGATCTCGCCGGCGGCGAGTCGAGTGAAGGTGACGGCGAGGATTCCGCAGGGTTCCTCACCAGCGACCAGCAGTCCGATGAAGCGGCTGGTCAACTGGTGTGTTTTGCCGGAACCGGCACTGGCCCGAATCAGCAGGTGGTCAGAGAAGGTCATTCTTCCTCCTCTTCATCGCCACCCGAGACGCCGTCGAGTCTCGCCGCGGACTCCACCACGATTCCCGCCAGTGCTCGTTTCCAGGGGGCTTTCAGCACCGAGAGAGGTTGTTCACTGCCGGTGAGAATCGCCGCGACCGCCTGCTCGGTTTGCTCCCGAGCAGACTCCAGATCATCAGCGTCCCATCCGGCGATCTCGATGCGAGTCTGACCGGGGCTGGCAGGAAGCAGAAAGAAACCGACCTCGGAATCGGAACTGATGCGGACGCCATCGACCTCTAACTGGTCGGCGAACATACGATAGAGCGGCAACTGTAACTTGATCCAGTTCTTCTCATCCTTCTTGCGACCTCTTCTGTGATCCTTCTCGGGAGGGTGCCCCTGGTCACCGGTCTTGTAGTCAAGCAGGCGCCAGCGGCGGTCCTGTTCGTGATAGTCGATGCGATCGATTCGGCCGGACACTCCGATCTCGCCCTCGGGAACCACGATTCGGCAGTGATCTGGATCGAGCGAAACCTCGGCTGCGACCAGTCTCCAGCCGAGGGCACGTTGCTCGGCCTGGACCGTCGCCCAGGCATCGAGCCGGACTCGTGCTTGCTCCAGTTGCACCAGCACTGCAGAGCGAGAGGGGTTGGCGATCCGTTCCTTGCGGTAACGATCCAGCAAGAGATGCAGTGCTTCGCGGATCTCATCTTCTTCGCTCAGATCTCTCAGTTGAGGATCCTTGCCGAATTGATCCAGAACCTTGTGAATCATGATGCCGAAGTCGGCTGGGTTCAGTTGCCGATCCCGGTCGTGACAATCGCGATGGCGCAGGATCCTGTTCATCTGGAATAGCACCGGGTCCTGGAGCCAGTCGGCGAACGCCGTGACGGCAATTGTTGTGGGAGGAGGAAGGAGCACACCCAGTGGCGGTCCGAGGGATTCGGGACTGGTGATCTCGGTACCCCCTTCGGGGAGGTGGAATGCGTCCCGTTTCGTCTTGTCGAGGAAATGAGCGAGACGGTCGATGCCTTCGGGGCCCTGTAACAGCAATCTACTGGGCAGCGATGGATTTCCATCCCCATCGCGGGCACACATCGCCACTATCGTTTTTCGACGGCCGTCGAGCAGTGTTTGAAGAATGTGGGCATCCCGGGCGCTTCGCTGGCGGGGACCCGACATCTCCAGTTCCTCCCGGACACCATGTGGAAGTAGCGGATCTCCTGCCGGTGCAGGGGAGAGTCGACCTTCCGAGGGTCCGGTCAACAGCAGCACGGGAGCCCCATCGAAAGGAAGTTCGAGCCAACCAAGAACATCGATGCCTGAATTTTCGAGACGGTCGGGGACCGGAGTTTCTTCCAGCAGATCGATCAGCAAGGACACGACATCGAGACCGGAGAGGGGATCGTCATCGCGGTATCCGATACCGCTGAGTTTCTCGGCCGCCTTGACCAGGTTTTCCAGACCTTGCTCTGGAAGTGCCGGTTGACCCCGGTCATCCACTCCGACCAGATCTCTGAGACACTGGAGTAGTTGCTCGATTCTGGTGCTGCAATCGCATTCATCGGTTCGCAGCGGTTCGATCGCCTTGCAGATGTGCTGGATGGCAGTCGGAGCGTGGGTGTCGGTCGCCAGCACTGGTTGCCGTCGTGTTGACCAGCGGTCGATCGATTCGATGGGATCGAGAACTCGTCCCTTGGTGTCCTCGTTACGAGGCAACGCTCGATGGATTGCAGGATGCCTCGCCAGTGCAGCGACGGCACGACTTGAGAGTGTCTCGACTGCGGTGCGCAGATCGGCCAACAGCCGTCCACAGGAGGTCTCGCAATGAGGACTGCCTGCGGCGATGTGGAGCGGGATCTGCGACCTGTGAAATCCTTCTACCAGCCAGGGTGTCAGATCGGGATCGACCAGACCGATGGTGACATCGTCGATGCTTTCCACCGCGGAGCACTGGTGGATCTGATCGAGTAACGCCGCCGTCAGCGATCTCGGATCATCCGAGACGATCAGATCGGTCGGCTGTGGACACTCGCGTCCTTCCCACTGCTCGGGGATGGGGCAACCGCTGTCGTCGTAGAGTTCAGAGGCTGCTGGGTCGGCGTCGATCCACGCTTCGGTCTGGCAGTGTTGATCGAGCCACTGGCGCATCCTTACTGGCATTTCGAGGATCCCGATGAGGATGACTTGTAAATCTTCAGAGGTCGGAGGTGCTGAAAAGGTATCACCGTCTGCCAGCCCGAGTCGTTGCAGTTTTGCAGAGCGTTTGGTCTCGATGCTTTCGACGGCGCGCAATCGCAGTGCTGCCTGAGGATCTTGCGAGGCCGCCAGCTCTGCAGCGGTACCGAGCGTGATGCCGTCTCGACGCAGGTCGGAACACAGACGAGAGAGCAGTTTCGCCAGCGGTAGTAGCGCCGGGGCTTTCAGAGTTTTCGCATCGAGACCGATCAGCGCCAGGATGTCAGAGGAACTGGTGCGCAGAGCCTGGAGCCAGGCGATCCTGTCCTCCAGTGCTGTGGCGATCGGGTCACCGGGAGCCGCGACCGTCTGTTCGAGATGGCCCGGGGTCGTGATGCGGGGGGGCAGGAGTCCGCGGTTTTGCAGACGGGCTTTTTCCAGCAGCAATTGGAGCAATCGTCGGCGAACGCGACGACCGGGAACCACCACCACCAGGCTTCTCAGGTCGACCGGTCCACTGTCGGTTTTGTGGAACTCGGAGCGCTTCTCCGGCGATCCTAAGATCCGATCTGCAGCGGAGCTCAGGGCGTCCGTATCGGTTCCGAGGAAAACTCGATGCACCTCGCCACGCTCCCGTCTGCGAACTTCTGACAGGGGAAAAGCACCCCCCTACCCCTAGGATACGATCCCCGGTGGCGATCCTGACACCTGCAGTGAAGGTGGGGTCTGAGGAGATCGGCGTCAACCCGTGGAGGATCATGGCCGTGGCGGGTCGGGGGAGGTAGATTCTGGCTATGAGTTCCAGCAATTCACCCGCTCTTGGTTTTGTGATCGACAATCGCCGCTGTATCGGCTG
>JBBWWE010000096.1:0-4493 GCA_050256595.1 Planctomycetota bacterium | reverse complement strand
GCCAACGGCGGGCTCTATCTGTCCTGAGGGCCATTCGGTCTCGTGATGACATACAGCCATCCGATGCTCGCTAGCACCACCGTTGCGATCCGGGCGGCATCCGGAACCCGCTCGCTATAAAAATATAACGGAAACGAGATGGCGATGGCGATCATCACGGTTGCCATCACTTTTGCCCTGGGGTGAATAGCGCCGTGACTTTCCCACTCGCGCACCATCGGTCCGAACCAGCGGTGGTTTTGTAGCCATCGATGGTAACGTGGCGATCCCTTGGCAAAAAAGTATGCAGCGAGAAGCACGAAGGGAGTGGTCGGAAGAACCGGCAGCGGGATGCCGATGATCCCGAGCGCCAGGGCGAAGAAACCGAGGCCAATCCAGAGAAAACGAAAGCGACTCGACGTAGCGGTCAATGGGTCCTGGATTTCAGCCATCCGAACAACTCGAGTAGTTTTGGTGGCTGGCCGGTACGCAGTACACCGATCCGAAAGATCTTTGCCGATGCCCAGAAAACAATAACCACCGATACAAATAGCACCAACGCCGTGCCGTAGACTTCGCTTGCGGGTGGATTTGCCGCCATCCGATTCATCATGACGAACGGAGTCCAGGGCGGGATCCACGACAGGGTTGTTGCGATGGTGCCATTGGGATCGTTGGGAATGAAAGTCATCGTCGCAAGGGGCACCATCATCAGGATCATCAGCGGGCTCATGAAGTTCTGCGCTTCCTTGATGGTATTGCAGATACTGCCAATGCCGGCGAACAAGAAGGCATAGAAGAAGTAGCCAGCGATGAAGTAAAAAACGAATCCGAGTAACAGTTCCGGGGTGATCACGGCAGCGATCAGATCAGCCACCCAGGTCGCAGCAGGACCGACTTTTAGATGCAGGATGCCAACCAGGGATCCGATCCAGGCGATCTGCATCGTGATTCCAACCGCTGCGACACCGAAGACTTTGCCCATCAATAACTGGTTGGTTGTCAGCGAGGACAGCAGCACTTCGATAACGCGATTGGATTTTTCTTCGATGGTGCTGTTCAGAAGCATCTGGGAAATCGAAAAAATAGCGACCCAGAGCAGGTAGACGAACCCGATCGGGGCATACTGGCGGATCTTGTCGCGAATCCCGACCTTCTCGTCGCCTTCCCCCTTGTGAGGATTAAAGTTCACCGACCTGACGCGGATGGAGGCGACCTCCGCGACCACATCTGACTCGATACCGCGGCGGGAGTACTCGCGTTCGCGTGCTTCCTCACTCAGCGCAGCGAGGATGGCGTCGAGCAGATCCGTGTCGGCCAGGTTCGACGACCAGAACCGTACATCCTGGTCCAGAGCGAGTGCGTTTTCCGGGATGATGACCATGGCAAAAAGTTCGACCTCGCCGTCGCCGGTTTTGTAGATCTTGTCACCGCGAAGATAGGGTTTCAGCTGGTCTTCGATATCCTGGTTGGAGTTGTCGAGAGAGAAGTTGGCCATCAAAGGCACTTCGCGGAACCGCGGGTTGGGCTCGGTGAAGGGCGGCGCATCTGCTGGCAACTGGGTAAGAGCGAGTTTCTTGAACTGAGCCCACTGGACATCGTTGAGCAACATCTGTTCGGGGATCAGATCCCCCAGTTTGACCAGCTGGTTGGGGCTGAAAGGGTTGATCTCGACATCGGAGCGCGACAGTTGTTCGAGCCCCTCCTCTAGCTGGTCGAGTAACTGCCCGGTGTCGATGTCCTGTTCTTCCATCTTCTGCTCACGCAACTCGGCGGTGGCCTGGGCGATGTGGGTCTGGAGGGCCGTCAGGATCTTCTGGCGATTGAGCAGGGTGATTCGCTGGCGTGCAATTTCTCCCAGGCCATCACTGCGATCGACGATGACCACATGGCGAGTGGGAATGCCCCGCTCCTGCAGAAACTGGGGGATCTCGATCATCATCCACAGAAGCAACGGAAAGATGAGAATGCCGATCCAGAATCCCTTGGTCTTGATGTTTTCGAGGTACTCTCGCAGGGCGACCCGGTAGATTTGCATCATCTCATGGCCGCCTCTCTCGATTCTTCACCGACCAGATGGACAAAGACTTCGTGCAGATTCGGATCGACCACCTCGAAGATTTCCAGCGCCACACCCTTCTCAAAGGCGGTTTTTAGTAGTTCCTGTGGGTCTGCTCCCTCGCGAAGTCTCAACTCGAGCACTCCTTCGCGCCCGTCACTGGATGGGAGAGCCTCGGAGACATCGGGGAGGTTTGCCAGTGCGGTTTCGACTCCAGAACCTCGCACTCGCACCCGCCTTGGCAGTAATGATTTTGCCTCCTGGACGGTGCCATCGAATACGAGGCGACCAGCTGCGATGACGACGACCCGCTCACAGACTCGCTCGGCGTGAGACATGACATGAGTCGAGAAGAGCACCGTTCTGCCCTCGGCTCGGATGTCCCGGATCACTTCTTCCATCACCCCCTGGTTGACGGGATCAAGGCCACTGAAGGGTTCGTCAAGGATGACCAGATCGGGATCGTGGGCGATCGAGGCAAGCACCTGGACTTTTTGGCCCATTCCCTTGGAGAGGGCTTCGCATTTGTGGTCCTGGAAGGACCCGAGCCCGTAACGTTCCAGCAATTGACGAGCCTTTTTCTTGGCGACAGCCGGCGCGACTCCTTTGAGCATGGCGAAGTAGGCGATGATCCCCGTGGCGGTCATCTTCTTGTAGAGACCCTTTTCCTCGGGCAGGTAGCCAATGCGAGCACGGACATCGAGGGCACGCGGAGTTCCCAGGATGGAGATGGATCCTGAGGTGGGGCGAAGGATGTCGAGCATCATGCGGATGCAGGTGGTCTTGCCGGCACCGTTGGGGCCAAGAAATCCACAGACGGTTCCAGCAGGAACGGAGAAGGAAACGTCGTCGACCGCGCGGAAATCTCCGTAGGTCTTGATGACGTTGCGCAACTCGATCGGATTGACCATTCGGTTCCTCTCAGGGGCAGCCTGGCATTCTATTCGTCGTTGCCATGAGTGGGAACGGGATCTTCAACTTTCCCCCATCCCCCTCCGCCTGGGGTCTCGATGCGGATCCTGGTTCCGGCTTCGACCTGATCTTGCCATTTGGCCGCGAGAACCTGCTGGGTTTCACCTTCGATCTTGAAGTTGCTACCCGTCATACCGTCACAACCCCCGGCGAGTCCCCTGGGACCGCGGTCACGACGTTCCGAGAGGATCGAGATTTGCATCGGTTCGAGCAGTTCGAATTCACGGATGATGCCATCACCTCCCGGGTGGAGTCCTGCGCCACCTGAACCTCTGCGTAAACCGAAGTGAGTCATTCGAACTGGAAGAGTGTGTTCCAGACGCTCGATGGGAGTGTTCTGTGTGTTCGTCATGTGGACATGAAGCCCACTGGCACCTGGACGAAGCGGTCCACCACCACAGCCGCCGCCGATCGTCTCGTAATGGGCCCTGCTTGCATCTCCGATCACGAGGTTGTTCATCGTTCCCTGGGACTGGGCCGGGATCACTCCGGGTAGGGCTGGTGCCATCGCCAGAAGCAGAACATCGACAAGTCGCTGAGAGGTTTCTACGTTTCCTCCGGCAACCGGGCTCCCGGCGGGCGGGTCGAGCAGGCTCCCTTCGGGGATTTCGATGGAGATGCTTCGCAAGGTTCCGCCACTGGAAGGAACATCCTCACCGGCGAGGCACCGGATGAGATATTGCACTGCCGCATGCACCACCGCGGAGTTGCAGTTCAGCGGCCCCTTGCAGGCCGGTGCGGTACCGGAGAAATCAAAATGAGCGGAATTTCCATCGATCTCGATCGAAACGCAAATTTTCAACTTCCGGGAGCCGAAACCGTCGTCGTCGAGAGTGTCTTGTGCCGGGTAGATCCCATCGGGAATACTGCCGAGGAGGGTTCTTACATGTCGATCCGCTGCATCCTGTAGGCGTTCGAAGCCGTCCTGGAGAGCACTCGTGCCGATCCTTTCAATGATGCGTCGAAGGCCGCGTTGTCCGACTTCGTGGGCGGCGCGTTGTGCGAGCAGGTCGCCACTTCTCTCGTCACGATCTCGCATCGGTCCGAGCAGTTCATCTTCCACTTCGAGCAGTCTTTCATTGCCACGCACCCAGGTGGTCGGAGGAATGACGACCCCTTCTTCTTCCAGCGAGGTGGTGAGCCCCATCGACCCCGGAACCGTTCCTCCGACATCGGCGTGATGAGCTCTTGTGGCCAGATACGCGAACGGCCTGGCATCAGCGGGGTCGATACGAAAGGCCTGGACCGATGTGATATCCGGAAGGTGAGACCCTCCGAGTCGGGGGTCGTTGAGCAGGACGATATCTCCATCGGCGAGCGGGCAATGCTGCGCTGCCGCGCTGACCGAGGCAGGCATCGCGCCGAGGTGCACAGGCATGTGTGCAGCCTGAGCTACCAGTTCAGCATTCGCATCGAAAATGGCACAGGAGTAATCACGGCGTTCTTTGATGTTCGGCGACACACCGGAACGCTCCAGTGCTGT
>JBBWWE010000095.1:0-5954 GCA_050256595.1 Planctomycetota bacterium | reverse complement strand
CGTGATGAGAATGCTGATCTTACTCACCGTATTCATCATGCCGCCGTCGCTATGGGGGCAGGCAGACTTCACGGTCGTATCGATGAATCCTTCTGTCGAGAGTGTCACCGCTGCTCCGGGAACCCTGCTGCAACCCACCTTCAGCAGCCTCTACGACCCATTCGCAGCGGCAGCGGCCACGGTGGTGGTCGAGGGTTCGCGCTCCGGAACCCGGCAAGTGACGTTGCAGAATGTGCTGGGCGGAATCGACACCCTCACCATCGCCCCGGACCGCCCATTCCTCGCCGGAGAACGAATCAGCGTCGCACTTCTCGGTGGTCTCTTCGCATTTGCTGGCGGAACCCCGCTCGATCCGATCTTGCTGGGAGCGACCGTTTTGAACCTCGGTTCCGACGAATGGCCCGGCACCACGGTCGACTCGGGCGCCTCACTGGGAGCGGGAACCATCGTGTTCCTAGACTACGATGCCGACGGCGTCGATGAATGGGCCATCGTCGGCGGCGACGGAATCGTCGAATTGCAGGATTCGAGCCCCTCTGGCCCCGGAAACTCCACCAGTTGGACCCTTCCCGAACCGCTCGCCGGAGCGGCGGTGGGAGATTTTGACGGCGATGGACGCGTCGATCTGGTCTGTCTCGCCGCTACTGCCGAACGCATCTATTTGCTGAGAGGTTCTTTCAGCATCGCCATCCCGCTCGAGGATCCGGTTCTGATCAACCTCGCCACCGTCTCGACCGCGATCAGCGCAGCTCATGTCGATACCGATGGAATCACCGACTTGGTCACCAGTGGCTCGGCAGGACTCTCGGTTCTGTGGGGATCTTCGAATGATCCGTTCAACCAGCAAACCCTGGTCGATACCGGTGCAGTACTGGGTACTGCCATCGCCACCGATCTCAGTGGAGATGACATCATCGATCTGGCCGCCGTACAACAAAGTGATGGTTCTATTCTGATCCTGAGGGGCAATGAAAGCGGCGGCTTTGATTTGCCAGAAACCGTGACCGGATACGCACCCGCCATCGACATCGCCGTAGGCAACCTGGATGGAGATGAACTGCGCGATCTGTTGCTGATCCCTGCAGTGAACGCTGCCCCTTCGACCCTGTTGGCCCGCGGTACTGATGAGAATGGAGACCTGGACTTCGAGTTGCGAGTGCTCTTCGATGAAAGCGCCACTCAGGGAGCCCGACTGGTCGACTGGAACGGTGATGGGATGCTCGATGTCCTGACACCCGATCCAGATGGAACCGGCTTGCACCTGTCGCTGGGATTAGACGGTGTCAACTCAGGCAACTTCGAAATGCCGGTCGACCTCGACCATGCCGCACAGATTCGTTCATTAAGCCTCGGAGATGCGAATGGCGACGGAGCCCTCGATATCGCCCTCGAGGAGACCGGCGGCAACTGGGAGATCCAGCAAGTTGAACCCGCCAACTCGCCACCTCCGCCACCTCTTCCTCCCGGCGACCGTGTTCACGTCGATGACATGGCAGCAGACGCAGGTGATACTGGCGTTCCCTTCTCGGTCTACATCGACTGTGAACAGGATATTCAGGGCTGGACTCTGGTCCTCGGGTACGACCCCCTGGTCATGCAGATCTCCAACATCTCCTCCGCTGGAACCCCAGTGGAGAGTTTGATCGAGTTCGAGTTGCCCAACGTCGACAACAACAATGGTGTTGTGATCGTTGCGGTGATCCTGGACCTGGCCCCACCGTTCGATGGCCAGGTGCTGGCCACCGGAAACAACCACGAGGTACAACGAGCCACCGTCAATATCGACAGTTCCGCAGCCTCTGGGACTTACACCTTCGGTCCGGAAGATGGCCTGGCAGCCAACTCCTCCCAACCGACCGACAACATTTTCGTGGTCACGGGAGTGTCGGTCAATCCTGAACTGATCGATGGGACCCTGACCATCGGCGGTGGTACATCGCCAGGTTCCGATCCCAACAGCGGCGGCGATTCGAATGATAACGAAACCAGTGATAATGAAGATCCACCTGCAGAAGAAGTCACCTTCTTGCGTGGAGATGTGAACGGAGATGGTGGCCTCGATGTCACCGATGGAAGTAACCTACAACTGTGGCTGACCGGTGGCGGCACCATGCCTCCGTGTCTCGATGCTGCAGACGTCAACGACGATGGAGTGGTCAACCTGTCCGATCCCATCGACCTTTTCGAGTTTCTTTACCAAGGATCCAATCCCCCACCAGCTCCTTATCCGGTTGCCGGTTCTGATCCAACCGCAGACGGACTGGGTTGCGACGGATAACCAAACCGTAGTTACCCAGCGGAGCAACACCCCCGAACCCGGCCGGGATCCTCGCCTCCCCCGCAAGCAAGAGGTCTCCCCCAATCCCCCCTGGATCCTGGCCGGGTCCCCCTTCTCGCCGACCGCTCCCATGCCACGGATTGTCCCCAATTTTCCCACAGCGCCGCTCCGAAAGTCGCTGTTTTCGGGGCCCTCCGAACAATCTTCCAGATGACCACAGGTTGGGCATTGATGCCTGCCCCACCCCTAGATATGGTGCGGCCCACGCTTCCGGAAAAGGCTACGCCGCCACCTCTGGAAGTGGGCTCGAAGGGCTGCGCAGTGATTGCCGAACCTCGTTCGTTCCGGAGTCCAGCACTGGTTTCTTCGTCATTTTTTTCATTCGGTTTCATCGACTGGGTCTATCGCCGATGATGGGCGTTGACCTCGGGAGGATACTCGCGCGAACTTGCTGCGGGAATCTGGGGGAGAGAACCACTTCACTAGTTGAAGAAGGGGAAGTGGTCGTTGAGTGGGGCATGCTTCGAGCATGCGAAGTCGTCCGTCACCGTGTCGTCAATCGTACGGTGGTCAGACATGTTTGGGGAGTGTGGCTTCGATCGCCCGGGTGGGGAAGAACATCTCTACTCGAACGAACGAAGCCAACGAGAGTGGATTCGAACTTCCCTGCACCAGGTCTTGACCTGGCGCAGTCGAACCTCGGAGAACAGCTCTCTCGTGGCGCGAACTGTCAGATCGAAACTTTCGATCCTGAAATCAGGATTGCGTACGTCGGGGGGGATTGCGGGTTCGGTTCTCACTGCACGGTCGGTGGGATGCGAAACCGCGAGATTCTTGGTTCTGAGCAGAACGAATCTGGCTCTTCTCGTGCATCGTTTCGCTTGCCTTCAACGGCCAGTGAAACTGAACGAGGAGGGGCGGTTCGCTGCGTCATCGTCGGAAGATTCAATCCATTCTCATCTTTACCCAGCATGACTTTCCAGCTTGCGCGACGATCACAGAAGGTCGATCTCGTTGTTGCTCGAGCCGGGTAATGAACGGAGACCGCAGACACGGTTCGAACCAGTCGAACTGTTGATTGCAGGTACCAAAAGGGGACGTGCGAATCACCCGCCAGCCGGGCACGGTTCGGGAGGAGCAAATCTCCTCCACGCACGAGGGAAGAGCAAGAGAGGACTAGCGTTGAAGATTGAACGCCGTTTCACCACAAAAGGAAAATGTCCATATTCGAGTTTCCAGATGACGAAACGCGCATCGGAAATTCGGAACCCTGACGGCACCGTTGTTTTCCAGCAGGACGACATCGAAATCCTCGACCAGTGGAGCCAGGTAGCCACCGACGTCCTGTCCCAGAAGTACTTCCGTAAAGCTGGCGTTCCGCAACTCGATGACAACAAGAAGCCCGTTCTCGATGACGAAGGTAATGCCGTTCTTGGTGGAGAAACGGACTGCAAGCAAACGTTCGATCGACTCGCCGGCTGCTGGACTCACTGGGGCTATGAAAATGGCTACTTCGATTCCTCCGATGACGCGCGCGCGTTTCATGACGAGATATGCTTCATGCTTGCAGCGCAGATGTGCGCTCCCAACTCGCCACAGTGGTTCAACACCGGCCTGAACTGGGCCTATGGCATCGAGGGTCCTCCACAAGGGCATCACTACGTCGATCCCGAAACCGGAAAGTTGATGCGTTCTACCAGCGCCTACCAGCGTCCTCAGCCTCACGCATGTTTCATCCAGAGCGTCAAGGATGATCTGGTCGGCGAAGGCGGAATCATGGATCTGTGGACCCGGGAGGCACGCCTCTTCAAGTACGGTTCCGGAACCGGCACCAATTTCTCATCGCTGCGCGGCGAGGGTGAACCGCTCTCCGGAGGAGGTCGGTCTTCGGGATTGATGTCGTTCTTGAAAATCGGCGACGCTGCAGCAGGTGCCATCAAATCAGGCGGTACCACACGCAGAGCAGCCAAGATGATCTGTCTCGATCTCGACCATCCGGATATCGAGGATTTCGTGACCTGGAAGATGCGCGAGGAGCAAAAGGTCGCCGCGCTGGTGGCCGGATCGAAGATCTGTGCCCGCAACCTTCAGGCCATTGTGGCGGCATGCCACAACGGCGATGAATCGGCCCGAGCAACCAACACTGATCCGAACAGCAATACCACGCTGGCAACAGCGATGCTCAGCGCACGCAAGAATGCCGTGCCCGAACCGTCCATCCAGCGAGTACTCCAGCTGGCGGATCAGGGTGTCCTCGCCATCGAATTCGACGAGTTCGACACCGGCTGGGAGAGCGCTGCTTACCAGACCGTCAGCGGCCAGAATGCCAATAACAGCGTGCGAGTTCCGAACGCCTTCTTTGATGCGCTAAGTAAAGGGGAGGACTGGAACCTGCTCGGTCGCACCGATGGAGAAGTGATCGGTACCATTCCCGCCACTGAGCTATGGGACAAGATCGCCGAGTCCGCATGGTCCTGCGCCGACCCCGGCATTCAGTTCGATACCACCATCAACGAGTGGCACACCTGTCCCATCGATGGTCGCATCAATGCTTCGAATCCGTGCTCCGAGTACATGTTCCTCGACGATACCGCTTGTAATCTCGCGTCCCTGAACCTGGTCAAGTTCCTCGGTGAAGATGACCGCTTCGATATCGATGCATTCCGCCACGCGACAAGGATCTGGACGGTCGTGCTCGAGATCAGCGTACTGATGGCATCCTATCCGAGCGAAGAGATCGCGCGTCGCTCGTACGAGTACCGCACCCTCGGACTCGGATATGCCAATCTGGGTACGGTTCTGATGCGCCTTGGAATCCCCTATGACAGCGAGGTAGGTCGCAGTATCTGCAGCGCCATCACGGCGATCATGACCGGACAGTCGTATGCCACCAGCGCCGAGATGGCGAAGGAACTGTCGCCCTTCCCCGGCTACTCGCGTAACAAGGACGGAATGCTGAAGGTCATCCGGAATCACCGCAGTGCCGTATTTGATGTCGAAGGTGATGATTACGAAGGTCTTTCGGTACTACCAACACCTCTTGATGCGACTCACTGCCCCGACTATCTCGTCGATGCGGCACAAGAATGCTGGAACAGCGCACTCGAGTTGGGTCAGGAATACGGTTATCGCAACGCCCAGGTTACTGTGATCGCACCGACTGGCACCATTGGCCTTGTCATGGATTGCGATACCACCGGCATCGAGCCCGATTTCGCCCTCGTCAAGTTCAAGAAACTCGCCGGTGGTGGATACTTCAAGATCATCAACCAGAGTCTCCCCCCTGCGCTCCAAAAACTTGGCTACTCTGACCAACAGATCGATGAAATTTGCAAATATGCGGTCGGTCACGGCACCCTGCGAGGCGCCCCGAAGATCGGTCATGATGCTCTACGTACCATCGGTTTTGACGAGGCTTCCATCGCCAAGATCGAATCCTCTCTGGAGAGCGCCTTCGATCTGCAGTACGCCTTCAATGACTACTTACTCGGAGAGGGTTTCGCTGAGAAGAAACTCGGTCTCTCCGAAGAAACTCTGACTCTGTGGGCGACACAACCTCTCGAGGCGCTGGGATTTACCAAGGAGCAGATCCACGAAGCCAACCGGTATGTCTGCGGCACGATGACGATCGAGGGCTGCCCTCATCTCAAGGACGAGCACCTACCGATCTTTGACT
>JBBWWE010000094.1:0-3943 GCA_050256595.1 Planctomycetota bacterium | reverse complement strand
GGCTCCTCCGAGGGCGCCCTCGAAAGTTCCCACCCCATCGCTAGAAAGTCCGACCCGGTCTACGAGGAACCTCAGGGGACCGTGATCAATTTCGACTCTCGCCGCCAGGGTCAAGGCGGTGTCCGTTGCGCCGAATGATTCCAGGTCTACCTTGTATGGGACCCCGTCGTCCCCTTCGGTGACGATCGACCCCTCAGGTGTGGCTCTGGCAGCAGAGATGAAACCTTTTACATCCAGTTCCTGGTGGAATTTCGAAGAGATGGAACAACCTGCGACAAGAGCCATGAGGCTCAGCAGTGATAAAGTCAGCCACAAGGAAGACTGGTAAATGGCCCCAGGTTCCGGATGGATACCGAGATTCGGCAGAGGGGAACCCAACAGTGCCTCCTTGACGACTTCTTGACGACTTCTTGACGACTCTTCAACTGCTTGATCGTCCTAGATTGTGCCCTTTCCTGGAGCCTTCGCAACAGTTGCTCCCTCGCTAGTTACAGAGCACTGGAAAGGCTAGGATGGAGTCTGATTTGGCTTACCTGAACCGGGAGGATCGCCAGATGCCGCCGTGGCTTTCCATCGTGCTGAAATCACTTCCCAGGGCACTGCTGGGGATATTATTCCTGCCTCCGGTGTTGGTTGCCGGTGGCAGCGAGCAGCCCCCCCCAGGAGTTATCGAGCAATTTGAACGTGAGATTCGACCGTTGCTGGCACAGCGGTGTTACTCCTGTCATAGCGGGCGTGCGGAGAAGATCGAGAGCGGCTTGCGAGTCGATTTTCGTGACGGGATTCGCAACGGTGGAGAACGAGGGCCTGCAGTCGTGCCGGGTGATCCGAACGGAAGTCTGCTGCTGAGAGCCGTCAACGGCACCGAACCGGATCTGTCGATGCCACCCGGGGAGACCCTGTCTTCCGAAGAGATCCAGTCGTTGGCGCAATGGATTCGTACGGGGGCTCATGATCCGCGCGACGAACCGGTGACTCCGCCACTGCAGGAGAACCAGGCCAGGAATAAGATCGACCTGGACAAATCGAGAGACCACTGGGCATTCAGGCCGGTGGGAGATCCCGCTCCACCGGAGGTGCAGGCGATCGATCGGGTTCGCGACCCCATCGACGCGTTTGTTCTCGAGAGGTTGGAACAAAATGAGCTTACTCTGGCGCCGGAAGCTAGCCTCTCGGTGCTGGCGCAGCGGGCTCATCAGTTACTCACGGGTCTTCCGCTGCGTTGGGAACGACTCCAGCAATTGCTGGAGTCGGATGATCCCGAGGCGTTCGACCACTTCACGGACGAACTGATCGATTCGCCCGCATTCGGCGAAAGGTGGGCGCGGTCCTGGCTCGACCTGGCGCGTTACGCCGATTCGAACGGTCTCGATGAGAACCTCGCTTTTGGTGAGGCATGGCGCTACCGCGATTACGTGATTCGGTCCCTCAATGATGACAAGCCGTACGATCAATTTCTCATCGAGCAGATCGCCGGTGATTTGCTGCCGGAATCGACGGATCAGGATGTCTGGAGAGATCAGCGTATCGCGACCGGATTCTTGACCCTGGGGCCGAAGATGCTTGCCGAGCAGGACGAGGCAAAACTGGCCATCGATGTGGTGGACGAGCAACTCGATGTGGCGTCGCGCGCCTTCCTTGCGATGACCATCGGTTGTGCTCGCTGCCACGATCACAAGTTCGATCCGATTCCAACCACAGACTACTACGCCATGGCGGGGATCTTTCGTTCGACCAGCACGATGGAAAACCTGAAGACGGTCGCGAAGTGGCGTGAGATCTCGCTGGAAACCCCCGAGCAGCAGCAGGTTCGTAAGCAGTGGGAGGGTCGTCGTTCGGAACTGACCAAGGAGCTGGAGACGCAGAAGAAAGCAATTCGCGCAGATCTCGAACGGCACCTGCCGCGCAAGGTCGCGAACCACCTGCTGGCAGCAAAGAAAGCCAGCGATCAGATCGCCATATCCGGAGTTACCCAGACCGCCTCCACTACCCTCGGGGAAAACCGTTCGAGCTATGGAACCGATCAGATTCCTGTACTGCACTCGGTCAAGGGCGGTATCCAGCAAGCGACCTGGAAACTGGAAGTTCCTGCTCCAGGTCTGTGGTCACTCGAGGTGCGCTATGCGGCCAAGGAGAAGCGGCCGATGCGTTTGCTGGTCAACGGTGATGAGATCTCGAAGGAAGCGCTAGCGACCGTCACCGGTGGCTGGACCACCACCCATCTTTTCTGGGAAGCCCAGGCGCAGATTCAACTCGAGGCAGGAGAGGTCGAGGTTCGTCTCGAACGAGGTGGAGCGGTTCCACACCTCGATCGAGTCCGGCTGGTTCCGGCGGAGGGATGGCCCGATGCGGAAGATCCACTGGTTGTTGCCGGTTGGGTCGATTTCCTGACGCGTCCGACTCACCAGAGCGACCCACTGTGGGGACCGTGGGTGCAGTTTTGCCAGCAGCAGCCGACAGATGCTGAAGCGGTGGCCTCTTGGTGGAGCGAGACGCTGACCGCGGAGAAACTGAGTTCTGTGCCAGAACAGGCGCGAACGATTCTGCTCGCGGCGACTCCCACAGATCAAATCGAAGTCGCTGCGCTTTATCAGCGATTGGTCGAGGCTTCCGAGGCAAAAGATGAGTCGCGCATCGAGGCGTTGCAGCCGGTCTCCCAGCAACTTCGATCAACAGCAGGACCCTGGTTTGAACCGCTGATCCTGGCCGAGAAGGCGGCTCCGCCAGAACTTCGTGAGCCCATCGTACGGATCGAGGCGAACCTGGCCGAGCACGATGGCCAGAAACCACCGGCGCTGGAGATGACCCTGGGGGTCCGCGATGAAAATGTAGCTGACTTGCCGGTGCATATTCGTGGTAGCCATCTACGACTGGCAAAGGAGTTGGTTCCGCGCGGAGCCTTGCAACTCACCGAACACCTGGTTCCAGCGATCGATGTTAAAGAAGGCAACAGTGGTCGCCTCGAACTGGCACGCTGGATGGTCCATCCAGATCATCCATTGACTGCTCGTGTTGCGGTGAACCGGATCTGGCTGGATCTGTTTGGTAGACCGCTGGTGACGACTCCGTCCAATTTTGGTTTCAGTGGAGACCAGCCGAGCCATCCAGAGTTGCTCGATCGGCTCGCCCACGATTTCGTTTCAGACGGCTGGTCTCTCAAGAAGATGATCCGCAGGATTCTCGGCACTTCCACCTGGCGACAGCAGGTTATTGAACATCCCGTCGCCTATCAGATCGACCCGGAGAACCGCCTCCTGTGGCGGCAAAACCGTAACCGTCTACGTGCCGAGGCGGTGCGTGATTCGGTGCTGGCGGTCAGTGGAGTTCTCGACCGGAAGATGGGTGGCACCCTGCTGATGACTGGCAACCGCGGTTACGTGACCAACGATCAATCGAACAACCAGGCGCGCTACGATGTTCCTCGTCGCTCCATCTACTTGCCGGTGATTCGAAATGCGATGTACGAACTGTTCAGTGCCTTCGATTACAACGACCCGTCGGCACCGATCTCATCTCGTTACTCCACAGTGGTTCCACACCAGGCGCTGTTCTTTCTCAACTCGCCAATGGTTCTCGATTCCGCGTTAGTGATCGCACGCGAAGTTCTCGCTCAGGTCGAGAAAGAGAATGAACGTGTGCAAGAGATGCACCGACGGATCCTCTGTCGTGAAGCCACCGAGAGGGAGGTGGAGAGAGCGCTCGGATTCGTCAACAATGTCCGCGACTACATTCTGACCCCTCCAGGGCAAGAACGATCCGATTCTTCCGCTGCAGCTGACGACCCGGTGGAGTCCGCATGGCAGGCATATGCTCAGGCGCTCATTTCCTCGAGCGAGTTCCTGTACCTGGATTGAGGGGTTGAGGTGATTGAAGGCTTGAAATGGCCGAGGAGTTGAAGTGACCTTCGATTCGCTGAATTCCATCTCGCGTCGCAAGATGCTCA
>JBBWWE010000093.1:0-10109 GCA_050256595.1 Planctomycetota bacterium | reverse complement strand
GACGGCCTGCTGGATCGAATCGGGATCCGGTTCATTACGGTCGACGGAGATGACACGGCTCTGCAAGGTGCTCTCCGTCCAGTAAATCATGAAATATCAGAGGCTCAGGGCTATCGCCTTCTTCAATGAACGCATGGTGCCACCCGTGATGGACGGGGTCAAACGCTGGCGTGGTACGAGGAGCGAACCAGGGGAGCCGACTCAACCTTTTCGAAACCAACTTCACGGGCGAACTGGCCAATATCGGCGAATTCCTCCGGGCTCCAGTAGCGCTTGACGGGGATATGGTGCGCCGAAGGTGCGAGATACTGGCCGAGGTTGATCCGCCTGGCTCCTGCACCGTGCAGGTCATGGATCGTATCTAGCACCTCATCGTGGGTTTCTCCGAGACCAAGGATCAGGCTCGATTTGACACGAGAACCACCAATCTTGTCGGCGGCATTTCGTAACAAGGAGATGGAATGATCGTAATTCGAGCCGGGTCGTGCTGCTGGGTAGAGCCTCCTCACCGTCTCGACGTTGTGGGAAAAGATGGTCGGGTTGGCCTTCAGAACGATGTCGAGTCCCAGTACCGGGTCGGGGCGGAAGTCCGGTACCAGTACCACGGTAGTGGCCTCCGGTAGAGTTTTTCTGAGTGCATCGATAGTCAGAGCAAACTGGCCTGCGCCACCATCGGGCAAATCGTCTCTGTCGACACTGGTGATGACGACATGTTTCAGATTCAACTCGCTAGCAGCTTTCGCCAGTTGTTCCGGTTCATCCGGATCAACAGGGGAGGGGATGCCCTTGCTGACGGCACAGAAACCGCACTTGCGAGTACACACCTCACCGAGGATCAGAAACGTGGCGGTGCCCATCGCCCAGCATTCGAAGATGTTCGGGCAGTGGGCTTCCTGGCAGACGGTATGAAGACCACCTCGATCCATCAACTCACCGACTCTTCGCAGCGATCCGTCATCAGGCACGTTGACGCGTAACCAGGGGGGCCTCGGTAGGGCAGCTTTCACTGTTCCACGGGTACTGGATGTCATCGGGGGATTCCCCTTCCGAACTGCTCCAGGATTCGATGGGCGAGAAATGCTTCCACTTCTTCACGCTCTGGTGGGTATCCCAGTTCGCGCTCCATCGATGTGACCGGACAGCCATGGATGCCACAGGGCACGATCCAGTCGAAGGGGTCCAGATCTCCCGAGACACACAGCGCCAGCCCGTGCCCGGTGACCCAGCGCCGAACACTGAGGCCGATCGAGGCAATCTTGTGTTCCTGGATCCAGACTCCGGTGTGGTCACGGTCCCTCTGCGCCTTGATTCCCCAGTGTTCGAGCGTTTCGAGAACGGCACTTTCCAGCGTTCTGAGCAGTCGGTGAAGATCACGTTCCGCTTCCGCGAGTTTCAAGACGGGATAAGCGAGCAACTGGCCTGGACCGTGATAAGTCGCTTCTCCCCCTCGATCGACCTGGTGGATCTCGATTCCTCTGGCGTGAAGGAGTTCCTCCCCGATGAGGAGATCTGCGCTCGAGGCACCGCTACCGAGAGTCACAACGGGGGAGGGTTCAAACAGAAACAGTGTCTCATCTTCTGCAGCATCGACCGTGTCTGCTGGAGCAGTTCCGAGTCGTTGCTGCAACTCGAGCATATTGTGGTGGACTTCAGCGAACGGAACCTCGCCGAGGACTTTTACCTGTACGTTGGCAGGCAGCGCAGTGGAAGGAGTCGCCTTCTCCATCGCTCACACCAGGGTAGATTCGTCGAAGTTCTCGAGGTTTTTCTTCACCTCGGCCATGAATTGATCGGCCATGGCCCCATCGACGAGTCGATGATCGTAGGAGAGGCACATGTAGAGCATGTCCCGGATGGCAATCTTGTCATCATCGACCACCACCGGACGCTTCTGAATGCCGCCGATGCCGAGGATCGCCACCTGGGGCTGGTTGATGATCGGAATTCCGAACAGACCACCGAACTGTCCCGGATTGGTGATGGTGAAAGTGCCTCCTGCCACCTCATCGGGAAGAAGTTCCTTGCTGCGAGCACGCTCAGCAAGGTCTGTCACCGATTTCTGGATTCCAGGAACGCTCAGATCCTGGACATCTTTGATGACCGGAACGATCAAACCATTTTCGAGAGCCACGGCAACGCCGATGTTGATGCGCTGGTGCAGCAGGATCTCATCGCCATCGAGGGAGGCATTGACGTGCGGGTAGATTCGGAGGGCATCGCCACAGGCCTTGAGGAAGAAGGGCATGAAGGTCAATTTGGTGCCGTTGCGTTGCTGGAAGTTGTTCTTGTTCCGGGCCCGCATCTGAGCGATGGCGGTCATGTCCGCCTCGAAGACCGAGTGTACATGGGCAGATGTACGACGGGAGTCGACCATGTGCTCGGCGATTTTTCGCCGCATCACCGACATCTTCTCGACGCTGACTCCATCCCTCGCTAACCCCACAGATGGCAGTGCCGACGGTGCTGCGCCTTTCGCGGCTGATGTCGCCGGTGCTGCTGTCGTCACGGGGCCTTTCCCGGCCGATTCTATGAAGCCGAGAATGTCACCTTTCGTCACTCTGCCTCCAGCACCGGTCGCCGAGATCATCGAGAGATCAGAGATACCGTGTTCGCGCGCGATGCGTCGGACAAGAGGAGAGGAGCGCACCTCGCGCCCGGCACCGTCGGAAACTGATCCTGGAGAATCCTGACTCGATTCCAGCTCCGGCGCCGCAGGAGCGGCTTCCTGGATTTCCTCGCTCACCGATTCGATGTCAGCCTCGGCTGCAGGTGTTGACGCGGCGCCAGCAACCGGAGTCGTGGTCGCCACATCGGCCTCACTCGATCCGATCCGTGCCACGACCGTGTTCACTTCCACTGTTGTGCCCTCCTCGACGAGGATTTCCGCGAGGATTCCACTGGTGGGAGCGGGAACCTCGGCATCGACCTTGTCGGTGGAGATCTCGAACAGGGGTTCGTCGCGTTCGACGCTGTCACCGAGTTGCTTGAACCAGCGGGTCAGGGTGCCTTCTGCAATGGATTCACCCATCTGTGGCATCTTGACTTCGGTAGCCATGAGTTATTGCCTCCTGAAGGGCGATTCGTGACCCCGCGCCACGGAATTGAGAAGTCTAACCGGAGACGGCGGCTCGATGAAGTAAACCCGGGTTCGGAACTGGCCCCAGGATGTTGAAGGAGTGCCTGCTATCGGTATTTAGCCGCCGTACAGGAGGTCGCTATCCTGGTGAAATCTACCAGTTGGCGAGAGAGTGGATCGATTCGAGGATATTGTCCTCTCCCGGCAGTGAAGCATCCTCGAGCGTCGCGGCATACGGGATGGGAATGTCGAGCGCGGCGAGTCTGCGAACCGGAGCGTCCAGATCCTCGAAACAGTGTTCCATGATGCGGGCGGTAATCTCGGCTCCGGCTCCTCCGGTGAGATTGTCCTCGTGGATTACCAGTACCTTGCCGGTGTTGCTCACGGTTTGATAAATCGACTCGAGATCGAGTGGGCATAGCGATCGCAGATCCAGAATCTCACATTCGATTCCATCGGCGGCCGCTCGCTCTGCTGCTGCGCTGCAGCGGTGCAGCATCGCTCCCCAGGTGATGATGGAGAGTGCATCGCCCTCGCGGCGAAGAGCGGCGATTCCCGGAGCCACAGGTTCGGAGTCCTCGTCCAGTTCGCTCTTGAGGGTCCGGTAGAGCGATTTCTGTTCGAGGAAGATCACAGGATTCGGATCCTCGATCGCTCCCAGCAACATCGTATAGGCATCCGATACCGTTGCCGGAACCACAATCTTGAGGCCAGGAGTGTTGAGAAAAAACGACTCGACCATTTGACTGTGAAACGGACCGGCGTGAACTCCGCCTCCGGAAGGTCCTCGCACAACGATGGGGACCGGTTGTCCCCAGCGAAAATGGCACGTTGCAGCGAAGTTGGTCAACTGGTTGAAAGCGCAAGAGATGAAATCGATGAACTGCATCTCCACTATCGGTCGCATTCCTGCCATCGCCGAACCGATGGAAGCACCGACTAGGCCTGCCTCGACGATGGGTGTATCGATGATCCGATCCGCTCCCCACTTTTCGAGAAAGCCTTCGGTCAACTTGAACGCACCGCCATAGGAGGCGATGTCTTCACCGATCAGAAACGTGCGCGGATCTTGCTCCAGCGCTCTGGTGAGAGCTCTTCGCAACGCTTCGAGGTATGTAATCTGCTCGCCCAAGAGAACTCTCCTACATGTGGATCGCGCCACCGACGAGGCCGTGGGCTGCTTCCATCATTCCTTCGCCGAGTGTCGGGTGGGGATGGATGATACGAGCGAGATCTTCCGCAGTACCTTCGAGTCCAAGGATCGCGCAGCCCTCGCTGATCAGATCAGTAGCGTGCGATCCGATGATATGTACTCCGAGAATCTCTCCGTACTGGGCATCAGCGATGATCTTGAAGAAACCGGGTATCGCCTTGCCGATGATGCCCGCCTTGCCAAGTGCAGACAGCGGGAACTTGGAAACCTTCAACTCATGACCCGCTTCTCGGGCGGCATTCTCGGTCAGCCCGACACTGGCCACTTCCGGGTGACAGTAGGTGGCATTGGGAACCCGATCGTTGCGGATCGGGTGGATGTCCAGCCCTGCGATGCTTTCGACCGCAATGATGCCCTCTGCGCTGGCGACATGGGCCAGTTGCGCGCTGTCAGCGACGATGTCTCCGATGGCGTAAATGTGAGAACGGGTGGTGCTCTGGTCCGGCTGGACCGGGATGAACCCCTGCTCGGTCTTGATTCCGACCTGGTCCAGTTTGAGCGAGTCGGTCACCGGTTTTCTGCCAACGGCGCACAGCAGCATGTCTGCTTCGATGGTCACCGTTTCTCCATCGTCAGCGGTCAGTACGACCTCGAGACCAGAATCGCTGGAGGAGGCCTCCTCCAGACGGGTGGAGACCCGGCTCTGGATTCCTCGCTTCTTGAAGGAGCGCATCAGTTCTGCCGAACACTCGTGATCTTCTACCGGCAGCAGACGATCGAGCAGTTCGACCACAGTGACCTCGCTGCCAAATGATCTGAGGATGGAGGCGAATTCGCATCCAACCGCTCCGGCTCCGAGAACGATGCTCTTGTCGGGGATCGATTCGAGGTTGAGAGCTTCATCGCTGGTGATGATCGCCGGGTTCGAGAAATCGAGGAAACCTGGCCGCGCAGGAACCGAGCCGGTGGCCAGGATGATGTTCTTGGCCTCGATCAACTGTTCGGTGGAGTCCTCGCTCACCACGCGGATCGTGTTGAGTCCATCGAGACGACCGACTCCCTGTATGGTGGTGATCCCGTTCTTCTTGAGCAGAAACTCGACTCCCTTGGCATTCTTCTGGACGACCTTCTTCTGGAATGAGAGCACTGCCGGGACATCGACATCTGCATGCGGGATGGTGATCCCGAAGTAGGAACTTTCCCTGGCCAGGTCGATCACGTGTGCGCTCTGCAGGAGCGCTTTGGTGGGGATGCATCCACGGTGGAGACAGGTTCCTCCCGGTTGGGGGTCCTTCTCGATCAAGACCGTGGATAGTCCCAGTTGCCCGGCCCGGATCGCGGCAACGTATCCTCCCGGACCGCCCCCGATGATCGCCACGTCGAAGTTGCCGATCTTCTCGACCATCTGTTCGGTTGTCCTTCCCGCTGTGTCCTGTCTGCCCTTGTTTTGCCCGAGCGGCTCTCCTCACGCTACGGGGCAGGCTTTGAGGTCGGTTTTAGTGCCTTTGTCCTCTGGGGGCAAATCCTCAGGGCACGAGGCTGGACGATACCCTGTTTTGGCCTTCGCCATCCACCAAAGCGGGACCTGAGCGGTCGCGTTGAATGGGACCCATCTCCACCCTAGAATGGCAGAAATCGGTGCCTTCCTGCTTCGAAAGGCCCCGGGCACCATCCAAGCCGGAGGGGTCTCTTCACCAGTGAGGACCAGCATGTCGACCCAGAGCCAGCATTCTTCGCGTCCGCGCGGCAGACCCCGCAAGTCGGACAGAGACAAGATCAACATCCACGGTCTGGATGCCTCCGGATTGCTCGCGATTTACCGCAACATGTTTTTGAGCCGCGAGATCGACGATGAAGAGATTCGCCTCAAGGCAAAAGGGCAGATCTTTTTCCAGATCAACGGCTGTGGTCATGAGGCGATCAATACAGCGCTCGGAATGGTACTCGAACCGGGCAGGGACTGGTTCTTCCCTTACTACAGGGATCGGGCGTTGATGCTGCAACTGGGTCTGACTCCGGTCGAGATGTTCAAGTCGGCGACCGCCGCCCGTGACGAGCCTGCAGGCGCTGGTCGGCAGATGCCTTCGCATTGGGGCAGCGAACGTCTCCAGGTCGTCAACCAGTCCTCCTGCACAGGAAGTCAATGCCTTCATGCGGTTGGATGTGCCGAGGCGTGGTCCAAGGGGGTCGACAACGAAACGCTGCGAGGTCAGATGCGGAACTGGTCAGAGGGAGAGATCGCGTTTGTATCGGTGGGAGAAGGGGCCACCAGCGAGGGAGAGTTCTGGGAGTCACTGAATACTGCCTGCACCCTCGCTCTGCCGGTTCTGTTCGTGATCGAGGACAATGGATACGCCATCAGCGTTCCGGTCGAGGTGAATACTCCTGGAGGTTCCATCTCGAAACTGGTGCTGGGCTTTCCTGGGCTCGATGTTCACGAGGTGGATGGTTGTGATCCGCTGGCGTGTTATTCGTTGCTCCAGTCCGTGGTGACGGATATGCGCACGGGCAACGGCCCCACCCTGGTCCATGCCCATGTCGTGAGACCCTACAGTCACAGCCTTTCCGATGATGAACGTGCCTACCGACCCCCGGCGGAGCGGGAAGAAGAGGCGTTGAGAGATCCTCTTCGGACATTTCCCGAGTTCTTGAAAGAACATGGGGTCGCTGACGAGGCGACCCTCGAGCAGATCCGTGAAGAGGTCAGGGCAGAGGTTCGGGCAGCCTCCGACGAAGCGCTGACAGTTCCCCAGGCGGATCCGGAAACGGTACTCGACCACGTGTACTCGATGGACGTGGATCCCACCTGTTCCGATTTCGAAACCGAACCGTCTCCGGTGGAGGGTGCACAGCCGACAACGATGGTCGATCTGATCAACGCCGCCATGCGAGACGAGATGCGCCGGGATCCGACCATTCACATCTTCGGCCAGGACGTTGCCGATGCCAGTCGAGCCGAGGTGCTCGATGAGGTGAAGGGCAAGGGTGGAGTCTTCAAGGTGACCGCAGGTTTGCAGAGAGAATTCGGTTCGCAACGGGTCTACAACTCTCCGCTGGCCGAAGCAAATATCGTCGGGCGTGCCATCGGAATGGCGCTTCGTGGCCTCAAGCCTGTCGTCGAGATCCAGTTTCTCGATTACATCTGGCCCGCATTTCACCAGATCCGTTCCGAACTAGCACTGTTGCGCTGGCGATCGGCTGGAGCGGACAGTTGCCCTGTTGTCATACGGGTGGCCAGTGGTGGTTACCTACGTGGTGGTTCGATCTACCACAGTCAGTCTGCCGAGACGATATTCACCCATATTCCGGGTCTTCGGGTCGTGATGCCGAGCAATGCTACCGATGCCAACGGACTTCTTCGCACTGCGATTCGTTGTGACGATCCGGTTATCTTCCTCGAGCACAAGCATCTCTACCGGCAGACCCACAACAAGGGTGCCGATCCCGGGCCCGATTACCTGATTCCGTTCGGCAAAGCGTCCCGGGTGCGAGCCGGAAACGACCTCACCATCATCACCTATGGTGCTCTGGTGCATCGTTGCGCGATTGCAGCCAAGGAACTGGCTCTGGAAGGGATCGAGGCAGAGATTCTCGACCTTCGGTCACTGGCCCCTTACGATTGGGCGGCGATCTCCGAGTCGGTGATACGGACCAATCGGGTGCTGATCGCTCACGAAGAGACGTTATCATGGGGCTATGGAGCGGAGATCGCTGCTCGTATCCAGGATGAGTTGTTTGACCACCTGGATGCCCCTGTGCGCCGTCTCGGGGCCCTGGACTGCTTCGTGGCATACGCACCTGAGCTGGAAGAAAAGATCCTTCCGCAGCCAGAGAAAGTGGTACAAGCAGCCAGAAATCTGGCAAGGTATTGAGACTGCAGGGAAGCCGCGCCGCGAGGAATCCCGATTTGAACAGATAGCCGCATTACGGCTTAGGAGTTGACGTGAGAGAACAGAATCACCCCGACCAGGGATCTGAACCGGAAGAAACCGATGAATCGGAACGAGGACGTTGGACCCAACGCCCGTGGTTCTGGTTTTTCCTCATGTTGTTACTGGTGGTCACCACCATGAGCTACTTTGGCGAGGGAGTCGGAGGCGATGCTATCGACGTGTCTTCTACCCGGCTTTTCGAGGAAGTACGCAAAGGCAATGTCGAGACCCTCGAAGAGCCAGAGCTTGATGTTTTTGTCGCGCAACTGCGGAACGATGTACAGATCAAGGTGACCGACTTCGGTGGCGAGAAAACTGTCAATGCGAGTCGATTGCGTTCCACGATTCCTCCTGCTCTCAAGGCAGATTTGTTCGAGATCGCCCCGCCTCAAACCAAAGTCAAGTTCAAGGCGACATCGGTACCTGCCTGGCAAGTCATCGTGGGAGGCTTTCTCCCCATCGTCATCCTGGTTGCCTTCTTCTGGTGGATCAGTAGCCGGGTACGTCGTCAGATGGGTGGTCCGGGTTTCTTCGGCAAGTTCGCTGGGAATCAGGCGAAACGTTTCGAACGTGGAGACGAGTGCGTCACCTTCGAAAACGTGGCCGGCTTACGCAATGTGAAGTTGGAATTGCAGGAGATCGTTGATTTTCTCAGAGAGCCGGATCGGTTCACGAAACTCGGTGCGAAAATTCCCAAAGGTGTGCTGCTCGTAGGTCCTCCGGGCACGGGAAAAACATTGCTGGCTCGTGCTGTTGCAGGCGAAGCGAATGTTCCCTTCTATTCCATCTCGGGATCGGAGTTCATCGAGTTGTTTGTCGGTGTGGGAGCGTCCCGCGTCCGCGAGTTGTTCGAAGATGCGAAGAAGAATGCTCCCTGCATCGTCTTCATCGATGAAATCGATGCTGTGGGAAGGTCCCGGGGCGCCGGTCTAGGCGGCGGCCACGACGAGCGCGAGCAAACTCTCAATCAGATCCTGTCGGAGATGGACGGATTCGAGAGGAATCAAGCGGTGATCGTTCTCGCCGCGACCAATCGCCCAGACGTCCTGGATCCGGCGCTGGTACGGCCTGGTAGGTTCGATCGCCAGGTGGTGGTCGAACGGCCCCAGAAAGAAGGTCGACGGGCCATCCTCGAGGTTCATAGCAGCCAGATGCCATTGAGCAGCGATGTCGATCTGGAAATTCTTGCTCGCGGGACCATCGGATTCTCCGGTGCAGATCTGGAGAATCTTGCCAACGAGGCCGCTTTGATGGCGGCGCGTCGAGGACACAAACGAGTTACCCAAAGTGATTTCGAGCGAGCCAAGGACAAGATCCAGCTCGGCACACTCAGAGATGAAGCGATGAGTGAGCGAGAAAAAGAACTGACCGCCTACCACGAAGCGGGCCATGCTCTCATTGCGCTGCTTCTTCCCGAGACCGATCCCGTGCATTCAGTGACCATCGTCCCGCGCGGACGGGCGCTCGGTGTGACCCAGCAATTACCCCTCGAAGAAACCCATAATTATTCCCGCACTTACTTGCTCAACAGGATTGCCATCTTGCTGGGCGGACGGGCTGCAGAGGATCTGATTTTCAAGGAGTTTACCACCGGTGCTCAGAATGACCTGGAGCAGGCCACCACTCTTGCCGAGCGGATGATTTGCCTCTGGGGCATGAGCGAGAAGATAGGGCCTGTCTCCTTCAAGCGAGGAGAGGAGCACGTGTTCCTCGGACGAGAACTCGGTGAGTCGAGCAGTATCAGTGAGCATACCGCGATGCTCATCGATGAAGAAATCCGAGCGATGCTCGACGAAGGTTATCAACGTGCCCTCAGGATTCTCGGGGAATCACGTGACAAACTCGAGTTGCTGACCCGGGAACTGCTCGAAAAAGAAGTTCTCACCGACCGGGAGATCTACGAGGTGGTGGAGATCCCGATCCCGGATGCACTTCTCGATATTATCCA
>JBBWWE010000092.1:0-9651 GCA_050256595.1 Planctomycetota bacterium | reverse complement strand
ACACCGATGGCGATGGCCTGTGCGACAGTGGAGATCCCGATCCAAACGGCTGGTACCTGTCCTTCATCCGTGGCGATGCTAATGGTGATGGTGTGATTCGGATCGCCGATGCAATCTTCACCCTCGCCTACATATTCGGTGGAGGTGCCGAACCGCCATGCATGGACGCTGTCGATATCAACAACGATGAAGAGATCGATGTTGCCGATTCGGTCTACTCCCTGACTTACATCTTCCTGAATGGTCCAGCACCTGTGGCACCATTCCCGAATTGTGGTCAAGACGATGCCGAACCGGCTGGACTCACTTGCGAAGCCGATTCGTCGGGGTGTCCTTAACCGAGCCCCGTAACGTAACCAGTGCCCCCCGTGATCGAAGCATCGAACACGGGGGGCCTGCTTCTGAGCGGCGGTTTCACGGCAAAAACGAGCCCAGAACCGTCTTGATCCCTTGCGAGATACAGTCCAACTCATGACAATGCCGGGACTTGAGCCAACAGGATCCAGGCAGGTTCCTGTTGACGAGGAAGAGAGTTCCCTGTGCCTTGCCGATCCACGGTACCGAGCGAGTTTCAGCACCAACGCCCCCACCGAAGCCGATGGGGTTTCATCACGATTCTGTCTCTCTTGACCGGAATCCTGTCGATGACGACCTGTCCGGCTCAGGAAGAGCAACAGGAATCGTTGCGGGATGTGGCGGTGATCGTCTCCATCGACCGCGAGATCGACGATTCGGTGGTGCGTCGCTTCGAGGCTACCATCGCCGAACTCATCGCTCGCGAAACCCGCGTCATCATCATCAAGCTGGCGACCCCGGGCGGCACCATCGATGCCAGCCGTAAACTGGCCGATGCCATCGATAATCTGTCAGACCGTGGAGTCGAGACCTTCGGCTGGGTTCCCAACGGCCAGGCCGCCTACAGCGGCGGCACGATGGTGGCGCTGGCTTGTCGCAATCTGGTGATGGGTGACAACAGTCGCATCGGAGATGTGCAGCCCATCGATTTGTTCGGCAACGAACTGCCGGAGAAGATCCAGACCACCGTACGCGCTGACATGCGCCGCTGGGCCCGTGACCGCGGCTATCCGGTGGCACTCGCCGAAGCGATGGTGACCAAGGAAATCGCCGTGCTGCAGGTCAGAAACTCCAAGGGGCGCACCCTTTATCTGACCGAGCAGGAACTGGAAGACCTGCCTGCTGCCGAACGTGCCGGATCGCAGATCAAACGCATCGTCGAACGGGGAGAGATCCTCACCATCGACGAGAAGGAAGCATTCGAATACGGCTTCATCTCCCACATCTGCCTGACCCAGGAGCAATTGCTGACCGACTATGGTCTCACCCAGCTGAGATCCCTCGATGCGGATCAGGCACTGGGCAGGAAAAGAATCGGAGATGCGGGCGGATACGCCCTCGATGGGTTCCGCGACTGGCCCCGTTTTATCAAGTTCCTGCTGATTCTCGGGGCCGCGCTATCGATCGTCGTCGAGCTCAAATTTCCAGGCGTGGGGCTCGGTTCGATGCTGGCACTGGGTTTTCTGGTGCTGTTTCTGGGCGCAAACTTCGCCGACGGAGGGGTCGGCTGGATCGAACTGACCCTGTTCGGTATCGGCCTGCTACTGATGGCGCTCGAACTGTTCGTGATTCCAGGATTTGGAATCGCAGGACTGCTCGGCATGGCCAGCATCATCGTTTCTCTGGGGCTGTCGCTGCAGCCGGTCGACACACCACTGGATCTCCAGGCTCTGAGTCAGGATTCTCTGATCGTCACTGCGGGATTGATGGCGGGGCTGCTGGGCTTGCTGGTGGTCACTTTCTTCCTGCCGGGGGGAACCAAAGAATCTGGATCCCTCATCGATCAATCGACTCTGGCCAGCACAAATGAACAGCAGGCCTCACCTGATTTCTCCGGTCGCGATCTGGAAATCGGCCACCAGGGTGAAACACTGCAGGATCTACGTCCGGCCGGCAAAGTTACTTTCGATGGCATCGTGGTCGATGTCGTCTCCGAAGGGGACTACATCGACAAGGAACAATCGGTCGAAGTGGTGCTGATAGAGGGCAACCGCGTCGTGGTTCGCTCGATCGAGGAGGGATAGCGATGGAGTGGTGGCTCCTGTCGATGCTATGCCTGCTCGGGCTAGTGCTGCTGTTTCTGGAGGTGTTCATCCCCAGTGGTGGCATCCTGGCCATCGCCGCCATCCTGTGCATCGGCTACTCGATCTGGGATCTGGTCCTGCACGAGGAGACGGCGATCGCGATGCTGTGCGCAGCCTTCACCTTGGTCTACATCGTCTTGCTGTTCAAGTTCTGGGTCAAAAGGGTGGGTCTGAAAACGGACCTTGGGGAAGCCGATTCTCTCGGCGATGATGTAAGAGCCGCACGTGAACTGATTGGACATCGAGGGCTGGTGACGTCCGATCTGCGCCCAGCAGGAATAGCGCTGATCGCCGGTCGCAGATACGACGTGGTCGCCAACCACGGTTACATAGACAAGGGCGATTCCGTGGTGGTGGTCGAATCCGATGGCAACCGCATCATGGTGAAAAAATCGCGCGAAGAATCACAAGACGATTGATTTCCGGTGGCACAGCCACCTGATGGGAGATATTTCATGCTCGAGTTCGCTCATTCAGAAACGGCCCTGCTTCTGGCGCAAGTGCCGCCGATCCTGACCATCATAGGATGGTTCGTCGTCGGCGTCTTGGCGCTGGTGCTGTTCATCTTTTTCATCACCTTTGGACGCCTTTACATCCAGGCGCTCGCATCGGGAGTCAAGATCGGCATCTTCGCCTTCATCGGGATGTGGCTGCGCAAGGTGAGTCCACGGATCATCGTCGACTGCCTGGTGATGGCCACCAAAGCCGGAATCACGGACGTGCACGTCAACTCGCTCGAGGCCCACTACATGGCCAAGGGGAACGTCAGAAGAGTCGTGCAATCACTGGTGGCCGCCAGCAAGGCCAATATCGCCCTCAACTTCGAGACGGCAGCGGCGATCGATCTGGCAGGACGAGACGTGCTCGAAGCGGTACGAACCAGCGTTCTGCCCAAGGTGATCGATGCTCCGGCGCGTGAACAGGCCCGTAACACCGTCGATGCAGTCGCTGGAGACGGTATCCAGTTGAAAGCTCGGGCCCGGGTTACCGTCAGAACCAACCTGTCTCGCCTGGTCGGAGGTGCCACCGAAGAGACGATCATCGCCCGTGTCGGTGAAGGGATCGTCACCACCATCGGCTCCGCAAAATCGCACAAGGACATACTGGCAAATCCTGATCGGATGTCAAAAATGGTGCTGGAGAAGGGACTCGATGCGGGGACCTCTTTCGAGATTCTGTCGATCGATATCGCCGATGTCGATGTCGGAGAAAACATCGGGGCGAAACTGCAGGCGGAACAGGCAGAGGCAGACAAGCGAGTGGCCCAGGCGCTGGCAGAGAAACGCCGAGCGATGGCGGTGGCAGAAGAACAGGAAAACGTGGCAACCATCGCCGCCAACCGAGCCAAACTGGTGCTCGCTGAAGCGGAAGTTCCGAAGGCCATCGCGGATGCGTTCCGCAGTGGAAACCTCGGCGTGATGGATTACTACCGACTCAAGAATCTTCAGGCCGACACCTCCATGAGAGAGTCGATCGGAGATGAGGGAGACGGACACGCAGATGATAACGTCGAATAAGAGAGCGTACTGATGGGAAAATTATCCTGGATCTGGATCCTGATCTTCATCATCTTGCCCATCATCCAGAAGATGATGGAGGCCAAGAAGCAGAAGGCCAAAAAACTGCAACAAACCCGCAAGCAAACTCTCGTGCGAGCGGGCCAGAGAGCCGAACAGGAAGCCACAGCCGATCGCCTCGAACTGCCCGACGACGAGCCCGACGCTGACTGGGTCCAGTTCCGGGGCGAGCAGCCTCTGGAACCCGCTGATTTCGAAAGTGACCAGGAACTGGGTGGAGGCTGGGTCGAGGTCGGTCAATCGGCCGCGCCCGTTGCCACCACTACTGTCAAACCGATGGTGCCACTGGCCCCGGGGATCCCTGTCGCCGAGGGGGGTAGCGGACCCATCGAGATCCTTCGCGAGGAACATCGCGGTTGGCAACCCGCTGACGGGTGGAGCCAGACGGACGAAGACCCGTATCTAATCGACCGTGATGCCCATGATGAGACGGAGCAGGAATCTGCTTTTCGCGGTGCTGACTACTACAACCCGTCCGGTCCAGCGGCGGCGCAGATGTGGGCACACAGGTCCACCTTTGGCAGCGCAACGCACGGCAGACATCGCTGGCGTCTGAGCCGGAAACAGTTGCAAGAAAGAATCATCTGGGCCGAGATTTTCGGACCTCCTGTTTGCCTTCGCCCGCCGGATGATAGATAACCCGTTCGCCGGGATGGGATGACGAGATAAACTGTTCACCCCTACCATGGGCGGTGAACTCCGTGGAGTGCGATACCGGGCCGGAGTGGCGGAATTGGCAGACGCGGCGGATTCAAAATCCGCTGACCTCACGGTCTTGTGGGTTCGAGTCCCACCTCCGGTACCAACAGCTTCGCTGAGTCCTGTCGATCAGCGATCAAACGGATGTGAAGAAGGCGCGCCGGGGTTTCCGCCGCGCCTTCATTATTTCCTGGTTGAAGTCGTACTTTGTCGAAACCCTAGCGTTTCGAGAACTGGAACGATTTACGAGCTTTCTTGCGGCCCGGCTTCTTGCGTTCGACCATCCGTGAATCACGGGTCAGGAAAGTGCCCTGGCGCAAGGTGGCCTCGTTCTCCTCACTCACCCGTGCCAGTGCACGGGCCAGTCCCATCACGACTGCACCTACCTGGCCAGTGGTCCCACCACCCTTGATATTGGCCCAGACGTCAAAGGAACTCTCGGCACGGACGGCACGAAGCGGATCGAAGATCCGGGATTGATCGGGAGCCAGCCGGAAGTACTCGCTGTGTGGCTTTCCGTTGATGGTCATCTTGCCGCTTCCTTCACGGATGCGTACCCGGGCCACGGCGGTCTTTCTACGACCCACGCCCCAGACGTAATCATTCGGTTTCGCCAAAACGTTCCTCTCGTTGTCCCGGATTCAAGACCCAGGAACTAACCCTCTTTGACTTCCTTGGCTGTGAACTGAATCTTCTCGAAATGAGGCTGTTGCGCTGCGAGTGTGTGATCTTCGCCGGCAAACACCTTCAACTTGGTGAGCATCTTACGACCGAGGCGCGACTTGGGAAGCATGCGCCGGACCGCCAGACGAATCACTTCTTCAGGTTTATTCTCAAGCATCCATTCGAGGGTGTTGGACTTCAAACCGCCCAGATAGCCGGTGTGGTAGTAGTAGAGTTTCTTCTCCACCTTGGCACCGGTGGTCTGCACCTTTTGTGCATTGGTGACCACGATGAAATCGCCACAATCGACATGGGGGGTGTAGGTGGGCTTGTTCTTGCCCATCAAGATGCTGGCAATCTCGACCGCCATGCGCCCGAGGATCTCCTCGGAGGCATCGACGTGATACCACTTGCGAATCACATCTTCTTTGCGCTGGACGAAACTGCGCTGTGGGCTGTACTTCTGCATCTTCTCCACCTTGGTTCGGGTTCCGGACGAGAACCACAGGAAGCGGCCAAAACAGCCACTGCTGGAGCCCAAAACCCCGTATCGGAAGCCCGGATCCTATTTCCAGAGACTTTTGCTGTCAACGGCCATCCGCTTCTCTGGCAAGGATTTCCGTCAATCAGAGGGGCCAAGAGGTCGGTTCTGGAGCGCTTCCTCGAGTGATCTCAGCAGTTCCCCGGACAGGTCCTGGCCCGCCTCACCCAGGAGCGGCAATCGATGCTCCAGACGGGCCCTGAGGTGGTCCATATCCCCTCCTCCAGCCTGAGATAGCCACCTCCCCACAGCAGCGTCATCGAGCCAGGGAGCCGAAGGGACGGGCCCTGCACCAACCCTCGACCAGGCAGCCTCGACCTTATCTCGTTGCTCTGGCCCGCACGGCTGTGGATCACCGGCAACCACCAGCACCTCGCCGGTTCCAGGGGGATACCACAGTTGCACCGGCCCCAGTTCATTCCGCAGAGACGACAAGATGGCCGCGAACTCGGCGATCCCGATGCGATACAGCTGTAACCACTGGATCACCACCCCGCGTGGGGCCAGACGACGAGCCAGCAATCGATGAAAATTCGGTGTGAAGAGTGGCGCAGACCACAGCAGCCACGGCTCCGACGGCTGGATCACGATCGCATCCCACAGTCGAGCATCTCGCGACAGCAGCGCGCGCGCATCTTCGAGCAAGATGCTCGGGGCTTTCGATCCGAACAGGGCCTGATGTTCGGCGGGAAAGGCCTGTCGACCAGCATCGGAAAGGAGTGCTTGCTTGACCGCAGGTTCGATCTCCGAGACGACCACCTCGCCATTCCAGCAATCGGTAGCTGCTGCCACGGTGGTTCCACCTCCGAGACCGACAACCAGCAACTTCCCTTGCCCCGGTCCGACCCAGGTGGGCAACACACCCAGTAACACCTCGGTCGGAAGGTCAGCCAGCGAGGGCAACGCAGGATCGATGGGGACACTTCCCTCGATGCGGCCGCCGACTCGCAAATAACTGGTGTTCTGTGACAGATCACGTTCGATCTGCACCCTCCCCAGTCGCCCCTCGAAGGAAGCCAGCACCTCACGTTGTTGCCAGGCTTCGAGAGCCACTCCCTGTGAGATTTCTGTTCGTGACCACTGGAACACTCCTGCCCCGAGCAGGTCCGCATCCCAGAACTGGGTTGCTGCCGCCAGCAGCAGTGCCCCACACAGATAGGAAGATGCGGCTCCTCCCCGGCTTCCGCGACGCAATGCCGGAACCCCCGCCAACACCGTCCCGATTCCGCACAGCAGAAACAAAAAGAGGGTTCCACGGGTCGGGATGATCCAGAAGGCAGCGACACACGCCCCGACCATCGCTCCGATCAGATTCGATCCTTGCAAGATGCCAGCACCACGATCGAGTCGGCCCTTTTCACCGTGATCGACCAGCAACGCCGGAATGATCAACCCCGAGCAGAATCCCGGTATCCCCAGCACGACCAGCAACAGCAGCAACTTCGCCAGCGGCAACAGCGAACCGGGAGTGTCTCCCATCACCATCACGATGTGCAGATACAGGTACGGACTGAACGCGATCAACAACAGCGAAACCCCCTGGGAGATCAACCACGACGACCAGGCCAGCCGGCGCAATCTGGAAACACCGAGGGATTGTCGCAACTGCGGCATCAATATGGCTCCGGCGGCACCACCGATCAGCAACATCCCGGAGGCGATACCAAACACCAGCAAACTCGATCCGAGCACCTCTCCGAGCACACGAACCCAGCCCAGTTGAAGGGCAAAAGCGATGGCGCCGGCCCAGAAGGCACTCAGCACTGCTCTGCGACTGACGCGTCGATCCTCACGAATCACCTCGGACTCGGTGCGTATCGACGTTGTCGGGCTAAAACTCGCCAATCCCAGCAGCAAGAACCCCGCCACCAGGGTGCCAACTTCTCCGGCATGCGGTAACAGCAGCGCCGGCGTGATCATGGCACCAAAGGCGCTGCCCAGATCGATGGCGGCGATCCCCGACGAAGATCGCTGCACCACTTCATCGATGCTGGCTCGAAACGCGGTGGTGATCGCAATTCCCAGCGGGATGGAGCCACAAAGAAGCGGTAACGAAACGCAAATTTTGCCCGGGAAGGTGGCGATGAATCCGGATCCATCGGCGATGACCGGCAGCAACAAGCCGACCCACAGCGAGGCGGGGATACAGCCGATGAGTGCGATTCGGCACCAGGTAGTGGGCAGTGATCTTCGCTCACGGACCCGGGCCGCAGCAATCTGGCCGATGGCGATTCCAGCGAGCGCCACGTTTATCGCCAGAGCCACGCCATCGAGGGAACTTCCCAGGATGGTCCCCAGTTGTCGAGCCACGAGAATCTCGAACAGCATCGTGGCGGCCCCGACCAGAGCGAGAATCCGGATCGCCATCACTGATCTCTTTCGTCGGACTCAGCAGCTTTGATCTTCTCTTCGACCTGCTGAAGTGCCTCCTCGATACGCGAGCGCACCTGTGGATCTTGATCGACGATCTCGTCGAGATGCTTGCGATACCACTGCGCCGCTTGTTTGAATAATCCGCCCTGGTGGGCAATCGCTCCCATCTGGCGGTAAAGACGCTGTTCCCGAACGCCAGCCTCTAATTGCTTCTCGAGCAGATCAAGGGCCGATACTGCCCCCCCGAGGCGTCTTTCCACCTCTGCGGCCTCCAGCACGAAAGTTCCGCGTAGATCCACGGGCACACTCTCGAGCAGTCGTCTGTATCGGTCGCGTGCCAGTTTCCATCGTCCCTGGGATGCATCCAGGCGGGCGATGCGCAGCCACAAATCGTGGCGTCGTTCACGCTCCGCTGGACCCTCTGCGTGCTTTTCGGCCTCGATGAGAGCCTCTCTCGCCTTGTCCGGTTCCCCGCGCGACATCATTCGATCAGAAAGCATGATGAGAGCCGTGACGCGGGTTGGATCCACCTGCGCTTCGATGGTTTCACCACTTTCGATGCGCTTGCGTATCAGCACCTGCTGGATTCCCTGCAACGCCTGTGCATTGCCAGGAGCCACCTGCAGAACCGTTTTGAAATGCTCCATCGCCGCATCGGTTTCTCGCCCTGCCATCAGCAACTCTGCCAGTGAAAGATGCGAAGCAAGGTGCCCCGGGTCGTCGGCCAGCAACGCTTCCAGCGTGATTCGAGCCTCTCCGGTGCGACCGAGTTTGAGCAAGGTCTCGGACTTTCTATAACGTGCAGAGTTACGCCGTCCTTTTTCATCGAGACCCGCGTAGGCCTCATCGAAATATTCCAGTGCTTGCTCGTGATGTTGTTCCTCGAGAGCGAGCATACCTTGCTGGTATGCCACCAGGGCTGTGGCCCGGCCACCGATCCGATCAGCAAAGTTTCGTGCATCGGCGATGTATGGGGCTCGATCCGCAGCAGATGATGTCGCAGCAAGAAACAACATCGCATCGAGGCGTGTCGCATCGTGTACATCCGGCAGTTCGATGAGAACCAATGCCGCTGATCGGGCTCCTTCGGAATCGCCGAGGCGTTCTCTGACCTTGAAAGATTCACGCCACGGCGCCTCCTGTTGCGAGACATCCGTTCCATCGGTGTCTTTTTGCTCGAGCAGACGCTGCAAATGCTGCTGGGCAACCAGCAGGTTTTGCTGGCCTCCCATGGTGGCGAGCAATCCGGCACGAATCTGCAAGGATTGCAGGTAGTACCCTTGCTGCAGCAAATCTCTCTCGATGGGCGAGAGAATCTCGATGGTCTTGCCCAGATCACTGATCGCCTGCGTGTTCCAGCCCCGCGATCGTGCCGCCTCGGCGCGCCCGAACCACGCTCGGGCGCACTGCGGCTGGGCTGCCACGGCACTACTCCAGAGCGGATAGGGACCCTCCCAGTCCGCCAGTCGAGCACGCCCGAGCAGTGCCAGAATCAGCAGCAGGATCAACATACCGGGTGTCCGGAAACCGGGCATTTTCCGGTCAAAGGAGATCAACACCGCTGCCAGACCGATGAGCAACGCGACCAGCGGCAGATACATGAATCGTTCCGCAAAGCGTTCTGGATGAGGAAAAATCT
>JBBWWE010000091.1:0-4112 GCA_050256595.1 Planctomycetota bacterium | reverse complement strand
TCGAGCCGTGGAGTGATCAGCAACTCTCGGATGTCATCGAGCATTCCGGCAGGTCCGAGGCCATTCGAATCACGATCGGAATCACGCGCACCGTGTCGCAGCAACACCTCGACCCAGGAACCAAAAGAGGGGCGACGCAGGAAATTCTGGACCCTCTTGAGACGATCGACGGGCAATTGCAGCCGCGATCGCGCGGTCAGTAGCAAGATCCCCTGCCAGCGCGTGATCGCCTCGATACTGGCGAAGGCGGCAGCGTGTCGCGACCGCGAATCGGCACCGGTAGTACGCAAAGCCTCAAGAACCCGGGCCAGGGGTCCTGGAAGGAGCTCTATGCGTGGTTCGGCACCGATAGGCTGCACTGCGACCTCCTCCTTCATCTATGGTTCGGGGTCATCAAAACTCGACTCACAGATCATAGGCTGCCAGAGGTCTCGATGGAGCCACTTGCAAGAGCAGGATCCTCTGGCCACCATCACCGGTAATGCGGGTATCGCAGTAATAACGGGAGGTCTTGATGTTCGGTGATGGTCGAAAACTGGTCGTCGTGGGAGATCGGGTTCTCGTCGCCCCGACAAAGGGTGAGGAGAAAACCCGCGAGGGACTCATCCTGCCGGCGAGTGCCGTCGAGAAGAACGAGGTTCAAAGTGGTCGCGTCGTCGAGGTGGGACCAGGAACCCCGATGACTCCGCCGGCCGATATTGGTGATGAGCCGTGGAAGATGACTGACCCACCATCGCTGAAGTTTCTACCACTCGAAGCGAGCGTCGGCGATCAAGTGCTATTTCTGCGCAAGGCCGCCATCGAGATCGAGTTCGCCGGCAAATCATTTCTCATCGTTCCTCACGGAGCGATCCTGGTACTGGCCAGGGATGAAGAGAACGATCCAGAGCGTGATACAGAGTTTCGTGAAGACGACTTCAAGATCTAGTGGCGACTACGGTACCAACAAAAGTTGACTTCTTAGACCGGGATGCGCAGCAGCGGCACAGGTTCGGTGAACCCCTTCAACTCGTGCGGCTCGATGGTCCCCACGGCAGGATCGATGCCTGCTGCCTCGGCGATCTCCGGGAGGGTCACCACTTCCCCCACCTCACCACGCGACTGCAATCTCGCCGCCAGATTGGTGGTCTTGCCGATGGCCAGCCACTCCTGCTTGAAACTGGAACCGAGCAGGCCGAACACCACCGGTCCCGAGTTGACCCCTGCACGCAGATCCAGACCCCACTCTTCCCCCTGGGCTCGACGAATCTGGCTCGCCACAGCGGTTCTCTTCAGCAGGTCGATCGCAAACTGTAATCCACGCCTGCGGTGATCATCTCCCTGGCATGCTGCCAGCAATCCATCTCCGAGATACTGCAGAGGCCGCACCTGGTACTTCGCCAGCAGTGGTACCGCCAGTTCGAAGACGCTGCGGACCGTCTCCATCACCTCCTCGGCAGAGAGTTCGGTTGACCTGAGGGTAAATCCCGCCAGATCCGCGAAGATGATGGTCGCGTCCTCGGTGGTCGTTTTCGATAGTTCTTCGGCAGGTCTGCCACTGAATCGTTCGATGGTCCGCGATGCATGACGCTCGGGATCCACCTCCCGGAATGAACGATCAACCAGTTCCAACCAGTAGGGATGGTTCGCCTGAACCGCACGCGAATACGCTTCATCCAGTTGCTCGACGGCAGCCTCGTGCTGGCCGCCGAGAATCTCCTCCTCGGCAAACAGGAGTCGACCAAGAATCTCGCCCTCACTCACCTTCTCCATCGAGGAGATCATCGATTCGATCGGTTCCTTCCAGTTCGAGGGGCGTTGTTCCCTCGGCACCAGTCGTACACGCCAGTAGGCCAGCAACAGTTGCAACTCTGGCTGGCGCAATGATTGACCGGCAGCATCGAGATCGGTCAGTGCATCGTCGAATCGCTCCTGCAGCGCCAGTGTCCGGGCGCGAGCCAGCAGTGCAAAGCCAATCAGGGAGTGGGTGCTATCGCCACACTCCTTGAGGATTTCGTCGAGTAACTGTCCCCGTGTAGAAACCTGCTCGGGATCATTCAATTCGACAGCCGCCTGCAATTGCAGGGTCGCGAGCCGCAATCTCGACATCGGTTCCAGATCGCCAGCTCGGCGAGCCCAGGTCTCATCGAGCACTTCCAGAGCAGCAACAGGATTGCCATCCTGGATCTCCGAGAGCGCCAGATGTCCCGACGAAATCGCGATGCCAAGATGATCATCGACGAGGTCCTTGCAGAGGATCGATTTGCGAAGGGTACGGCGGCCCTCGCACCAGGCACCGAGATAGATGTACGCCTGGGCAATGGTATCCAGGAACCACGGACGTGACGGAGCCTCTCCGATCTCGTTCATCGCATCGGCCATCACATCGAGCGCTTCCCCGGGGTGGTTTTCCTGCAGGTGGATGATCGCCTGCAGCGCCATGGTGCGTGCTCGTGTCGGAATTTCATCGTCGGGAAGTTCATCGACGAGTAGACGGGCGTTTTCCTTCAACTTCGACAGGATCTGCAGGTCTCCCTGACAGCGCCGCAACTGCAATCGCAATTGCAGCAGTCGCATAACTCGCTGCCATGAATCCTCCAGTTCACCGATCCCGTCGAGTAGTTGCTGAGCGCGATCGAGATCGAAACGAACTTCAGCGACCGCGGCTTCGGCGAGAGCCTGGACCTCGACCGGAGCACCTTTCGGAATAGCGGGAGCAGCTCCATCGCCGCGGATCACTGCCTCTTCGACAGAAGCCCACCATGAAAAGAGGAGCTCGGATTCGCTCACTGCGAGTCCTTCTCCTCTCCCGCGTCGAGACGTCGCACCCAGATGTTGCGATATCGGATCGGGTTGCCATGATCCTGCAAACTGATGGGAGCCACCTCGGAATGCTTCGAATAGGAAGGCTTGGAGCGATGTGAGGTGGGACCGAGGAACGTCCGGTTGTTGTGAACCAGAACTCCGTTATGAATCACGGTAGCACGCGCAGGTGAGACCAGCGCTCCGTCACCAGCAAAGCGAGGAGCGATGAACATGATGTCGTAGGACTGCCACTGACCGGGTCCTCTGCAGGCATTGACCATCGGAGGCCACTGGCCATAAAAAGCGGCGCACTGTCCATCGGGATAGGTCGGGTTCTGGTAAGAATCGAGCACCTGCAACTCGTATCGGTTCATCAGGAACACACCCGAGTTCCCCCGACCTTGTGAACTTCCTTTCACCTCCGGCGGCGTACGAAACTCGACGTGAAGTTGCATGTCCCCGAACGACTCACGACTGGTGATGTTGCCCGAGCCGGGGCGCGCCTCCATCGCCCCATCGACGTTCGCCCAGCGAGCTTCCTTGCCACCACTGGTCCACGCCAACAGATCTCCGTTGCCCAGTAACACCACAGCATCGGCCGGTGGCGGGACCGGCAGGCTTCCGGCTCCCGGATCGACCACGGTCGGCCAGGGTCGCTCCGAATCGTGGACTCTCCACTTCTGCCCCGGGATGAGGGGGGTATCGCGATAACCTGGACGATCTCCATCGTCGTATCCGATGGCGGTCACCGTGAACAACAGCAAAAGCACCAGGCAGGTGGGATAAATTCGTGACATCAGGGCACCTCCCGCAATCCGATGGGGCCAGTCAATCTTCAGGAACCCCAGCAACAGGGGCTCCAGCCGACAAACAGAAGTTCCGTCAGGATACGACACCGCTCCCGGCCCCGGAACCCGCCCGACAGTCCAGCGCTGCTTGGCCACCCCTTTTCGACGTGCGATAATGGCATCGGTTATCACCTGGAAGTCGTGCTCGCACAGGGAACTCCCTGATCTACGCACCTTCCCCTGGAGGACTCGATGGTGCCTGGCATGCCCGCTCTGTGCATGATGCTAATTGTCCATCTGGCAGCCGTAGGGACTCTCCCTCCCGATACAGGGTCCGAGACGGAAGAAGCCGCTCCGGTTTCCTATAACCAGGACATCCGCCCCATTCTCTCGAGCAAGTGTTTTGCCTGTCACGGCCCCGATTCGGCCGCACGCAAGGCAGGTTTGCGACTGGACAACGCCGAGGGTGCCTATCGAGATCGGGATGGAGCCGCAGCGGTGATTCCCGGTGACATCGACAGGAGTCTGCTGGTCGGCAAG
>JBBWWE010000090.1:0-4646 GCA_050256595.1 Planctomycetota bacterium | reverse complement strand
ACTGCGACAGCAGAGATCCTGGCTCAAATTCAAGATCGATTTGCCCGCCCGAAGGGGAGTTGAGAGATGCGCAAACCAGCCGGCATGTTGGTCCTGATACTGGGATTTCTGCTGCTTGTGGCAGTGGTGAGGGCGTACTTTGAATTCATGCATCTGGCGGCTTCACCGACCTCACCGACCGGTACCGATCTGTCCTTTGCGACCAGGGCAATGCTCATCTTTGTACCCGATATCGATCTGGCTGCCGGCAGTACCCCCTCCCCGGCAAATCTGGCAGCGATGATCAACCGGGTCGTCCTCGGTTTCGGAAGCCTGGGATTCATCTTGCTGCTGTGCGGTGGCTATCTCTTGCTGATGGGGGACAAGCCCGACAGTGAGCATACGGTAACTTGATGATCTCAAGATCCGTGACCTGTGGCATCGATCACTTTCTCGATGACGGCTTGCCGCGGATACGTGGCAGCAGAGTTGGGCTTTGTTGTAATCCTTCCGCCGTCGATCGACGTGTCCGACATCTGTCCTGGCTTCTGGCAGATGCCGGCATCGAAGTGACTCGCTTCTTCGCGCCGGAACATGGCATCGATGCGACGCTCCAGGATATGAAAGCGGTGGTTTCGACGCGATCGGATGTGGTGAGTCTCTACGGCTCGGATGAGTCCTCTTTACATCCTGATTCATCTCAACTGGAAGATCTGGATGTGGTCATCTTTGACATCCAGGACATCGGCAGTCGCTATTACACCTACGCTGCGACCTTGCGTTACATCCTCGAAGTGGCGGCGGTTACAGGTACACGGGTCATCGTTCTCGATCGACCCTGTCCCCTCGGTGGTGTTGCGGTCGAGGGTGGGACAGTACATGCCGGTTTTGAGAGCTTTGTCGGCGCGTTACCGGTTTCGGTGCGTCACGGCATGACCATCGGGGAGATCGCACGTTTCCTGGTCGAGGTGGTGGGGATCGAGGTCGATCTGGAGGTGATCGGCTGTCGTGGCTGGCAGCGCGAGATGCTGCAGCCGGAAACGGGAATACCCTGGGTGGCACCATCGCCGAACATGCCGACCGCCGAGACTGCCCTGATCTACCCGGGAATGTGCCTGTTCGAGGGGACGAACCTCTCCGAGGGTCGGGGCACGACTCGGCCGTTCCATCAGATCGGAGCGCCGTGGCTCGATGGCAACACACTCGCCATTGCCGCCCATCGAGCTGCCAGTGAGGTGGGGTTAGATGGTGTGCTATTTCGTCCGGTACATTTCACTCCGACCTTTCACAAGTTCGAGGGCCAACTCTGTGGTGGCATCGAGGTGCATATCACCCAATCGCATCGCCTCGATGCACTATTGCTGGGTGTGATGTTGCTTCAGCAGTTGCAGGTCATCGGTGGTGAACATTTTGACTGGCGTACCGAACCCTACGAGTTCGTTCGCGAGCCGATCGCCATCGACTTGCTGTGGGGTGGCAGTGATCTACGTGAAGGTCTAGCGGCGGGAGCCACTGCCATCGACATCATCGAGGCACGTAACCCGGAACGTGACCACTTCCTCGCTCTTCGTTCCGACATCCTCCTCTACTGATCACTCGGTTGCAGTTGTTTCGCTGACCAGTGGCCTCACCCGTCTGGCGATCACGCAGAACGCTCCGAGATGATTTTTCACCTTCCCCTCGATGAGCAGTGGGCCGGAGTGATCGAGAAGTAGCCGACGAACTCGCGCCCAGATGTTCGAGAAACAGGTCACCTCGCAGGTTCCCTGCTCGTCTTCCAGAGTGATGAAACCCATCGGGCCTCGATCGGTGCGGTGATGGCGTGAAGCGATCCTCAGGCCGGCGATTCGCACCGCGCAAGCACCGTGATGCGGTATCTCTGCCAGTGGTAGGCAACCGAGGCGGCGTTGCAGATCGCGATGAAAACTCATCGGGTGGCCGCTGATACCGGCCGCGAGAAGCCGAATTTCCTGTTCGATGATCTTTCGACGGGAAAACTGGTCGAGGTGCGGCCCCTCGTCGACGACCCCATCTAGATCGGGGTGGAGAGCGGGAGCGCTGTTTTCGGTGGTCCGGGTCGTTACGGCTTCCTGTCGATGACGTGTACGTACGCGCCACAGCAGCCGGGGTCGTGGTATCGAGAACTGATCGAGGGCACCGGCGAGGATCCACTCTTCGAGTTCCGAGCGAGAAATCCTGACACGTCGCATCAGGTCCTCCGGAGAATCAAAGGGGCGCATGGAAAATACGGAATCGATGCTCGCCTGTCGCGATCCACGGATCATCGCCAGTGGCATCCGGATCGATCCGTCTCTTTCCAGGATGAAGGTCGAGGCAGATCGCTGGATGCAAGGAGGTCGCAGGGATATGCCAGCTCTCCTCGCCTCGGCGACAAGAGCGGAGAAGGGATACATGCCGGCGTGGTGCCGAAACAATGCGCAGAAGAACTCGGCCGGGTGGTGAGCTTTGAGCCACGCACTACGCCAGGCGAGAAGACCGTAAGAGGCAGAGTGAGACTTGTTGAAGCAGTAGCGACCGAAACGTTGCAGGTATTGCCACAACTCCCGGGCATCGGAGGCTCCGAAACCATTGCCGATACCCTCTGCGATGAATTCATCTCCGAGTCTTTTCAGTTTTTCCTGGTCGTTGGAGCCGATGGCTTGCAAGAGAGCGCGTCGTACCATGTCTCCTTCGGCGAGACTGCTGCCGGTGACGAGGGCGATCGTCTCCATCACGTTCTCCTCGTAGAGAAGCAGTCCCTGCTGGTCGCCCAGTAGTTCGGCAAGGCAAGGATGAGGGGGGGTGGGGTGTTCCTGACCGCGGCTGCGGCGACAGAAGGATTCCTTCAGACCTCCGGAGGCGGGCCCCGGTCGAATCAGCGCGATCGCCTGGATGGTGTCCCGGGCAGTTCGAGCCTGCATCTGCACCAACAGCGATCGCATCGCAGGACTTTCCAGCTGGAAACAGCCGAGGGTCTCGCCCCGGCACAGTAGTTTGGCGGTCTTCTCGCACTGCTCGGGAATGGCCTCGATCTGCGGTCGCTTGCCGCTTCTTTGCTCGACCAGATCGCGCACCGTGCCGATCTCCGAGACGCAGCGGTTGCCGAGCAGGTCGATCTTGATGAGTCCGGTCTGTTCGATGGAATACATATCGAGTTGAGTCACGACGATACCCTTGGTGGTTCGTTCGAGAGAGGCGATGCGCTGGATGGGACGGTCGCAGATGCAGATGCCACCCGGGTGAATCGAGCGATGGTGCGGACGTCCCCGGAGCCATTCGGCATCTTCGAGCAACTGCTGTCGAGCGGTGGACGGAAGACTGACGGAGGCGAGGGCAGGATCTTTTGCCAGTAACCGGGGAATCGTTTGCTCCGATCGATGGGGCAGGCGACGGGAGATCCGGTCGACATCGATGGGAGCGAGGCCGTGAGCACGGGCGGCTTCCCGAAGAGCCGAGCGCACCTGGAGCGAGGTTCGAGTGCAGATCATCGCGGTCCGATCGGTTCCGTAGCGACGATAAACATGATCGATGACAGCATCACGCCCCTGCCAGCACAGATCGATGTCGATATCGGGGAGATCTTTTCGCTGAGCGTGCAGGAAACGTTCGAAACGCAGACGGTGTGCGAGCGGGTCGACCTGGGTGATTCCGAGGGCATAGGAGACGATTGAAGCGGCTCCTGATCCGCGTCCGGCACATTCGATGCCGAGGCGTTGAGCCTCGGCAACGATGTCTGCGACCACCAGGAAGTAAGGGACGAACCCCATCGTGTCGATGACATGCAATTCTCGGGCGAGTCGTTCCACTGCAGCCCGCGGAATACTGCCGTAGCGATGCAGCAATCCGCGATGGCACTGTTCGTATAGCAGCCCGAAGGGGGTCTGGCCTGTGGGCACCGGAAAGGGCGGGAAGATGGTGGGTTTGTCGGTGAAGTCGATCTTTATCGCTTCCTTGCCGATCCGCGCGGCGTTTCCAAGGGCGGTCGGTAGATCTCGGTACAGTTGGCGCCAGCGGCCCGGCGATGGGACGTGGGTGAGAATCGGAGAGATGTCAGGGTCGGTATCGTCGTGGCGATCACAGGCGATGCGTTCGATGGTCGAGACGCGACGTACGGATTCGAGAAGATTCAGATGGCGATCGAGAGTCGGTTGCAGCATGCCGACCCGGGTCGATGCGACGATTTCGAGTCCGAGTTGATCAGCGGCTTCGAGTCCACGACGCTCTCGAGCGATGGAATCTCGAAGGCGATCGATTTCGATGAAGATTCGATGACGGGCACCGGGATCGAGACGATCGAGCAGTTCCCGTGCCAGTCGGGGAGATCGAACCAGAATCCACAGCGATCGGTATCCACTGCTGAGCGCCTCGATCAGATCGAAATCGTTCCGGCTGTCGGGCCGACTGGCGGCACTTTCTTCGGTGCCTGAGAGTCGACGTAGGCTCACCAGTTGATGTAACTGCTCGAGACCCGCTTTGTCGCGAGCGATGGCGATGATGGAACTGCCACGACCGTCATCGACCTCGGCAGCGCCGATGATCTTCATCCCGGTTCGTGCTGCGGTGTTCGCCGCTTCGACGATGGTGCCGAGGTCGGCATACTCCGCCACCGCGGCACAGTGCCAGCCCTGTTTCGCTGCCATTTCGATCAGCGCAGTTATCGATTCCAG
>JBBWWE010000089.1:0-4193 GCA_050256595.1 Planctomycetota bacterium | reverse complement strand
GTAATGAACCCGATCCCGATTCGATCCAGCAGGCCGTCGATGCACTCGCTCGAGATGAACTGGTGATCTTTCCCACGGAAACCGTCTATGGCATCGGTGCGCGGGCCGATTCAGAGAAGGCACTGAACAAATTGCGCGAAGCAAAGAAGCGAGAACAAGATCAACCCTTCACCCTGCACATCGCCGATCTCGAACAACTCAGCAGTTGGGTTCCCGATCCGGGCGAGGACGGTCGGCGTTTGATGGAGGCTTTCTGGCCTGGCCCCCTGACCATCATCTTTCCAGTCGATGAGAACACCCTGGGAGTCCGGCTCCCTGGCCATGAGGTAACCCGAAATATGATCGCAATCAGTGGCCCGCTATTCGCCACCAGTGCCAATCGAAGCGGAGAACCTGCGGCCACCACTGCCGATGAAGCCATCGAGGCTCTTGGAGAGAGTGTCTCTCTGGTGCTCGATTCAGGCCCAGCCACCCTCGGCGAAGCCTCCACGATAGTTCAACTGAAAGGCGCCGGAGACTTCGAGGTGCTGCGAGAAGGTCTGATCAGCAATTCCCAGATTCGCAGGTTGTTGCGAGGCTTGAACGTGCTCTTCGTCTGCACCGGCAATACCTGTCGCAGCCCGATGGCCGAAGCCCTTTGCAAGAAATTGCTGGCGGCACAACTCGATTGCTCCGAGGAGAAACTGGCAGAAATGGGCTACCACGTCTCCAGTGCCGGAACTGCTTCCGCAAGTGGATCAGCAACCGCAGAGGCTCGTACGGTCATGGAAAAGAAAGGCCTCTCCATCGAAAATCACCGTTCTCTACAGTTGACCCCGAAACGAGTGGAAGAATCGGACATCATCGTCGCCCTGGACCATTCACACCGAAATGCGATCGAGCACAATTACCCGGAGGCCCTGAAGAAAGTTCATCTGATCAACGAAACGGGAGTGTCTGATCCAATAGGCGGTGACGAAGAGATTTATCGCCGCTGTGCCGAGGAGATCGAACGCGCTCTGGAAAACCGCTGGATTGAAGGGATCATATCGGAATGAAAGCCATCGTCGGATCGGACCATGCTGGAATCAACGGTCGCAAGAATGCGATCGAGGTCCTTCGCAATAGAGGTTGGGATGTCGATGAGAGAGGTCCGAAAACTGCCGAAGAAAAAGCAGATTATCCGGACGTCGCCCACCAGATCGCCACTGCCGTGACAGCAGGCGAAGCAGAACTCGGGGTCCTGGTGTGCGGCACCGGCCAGGGAATGGCAATGACTGCCAACCGCTATTCGGGTGTCAGAGCCGCCGTGATCACGGACGAATTCACCGCCGAGATGGCACGCGCTCACAATAACGCCAACATCGCTTGCTTCGGAGAACGGGTGATCGGACCCGAAAAGATCGTGACCCACCTCCAGACATTCCTCGACACACCCTTCGAGGGGGGTCGTCATGAAGGTCGTATCGGGAAGATCGACAAGGTCGCCGGAGAAGCCTGAGGAGACACCGTGAAGATCAAGCCGGAAAAGATCAGCGCTTAAAGCCAGAAGCGGCAGTGCTGATCGCTAACCCTCGTCGCTAACCCTCGTCGCCTTCAGGAGAACTCTCGGCATCCCCGATCAACTGGTCGCGGGAGACAGCGTCTCCTTCACCCTGGTATACGCGGATATTGGCGTTTTCCATCAGCCTCGCGAGAAACGCGTCGAGTAATGCTCGCTGCTTGTCAGAACGAAGTCGATTCGCCGTGCCTTGCCTGAGCGAACTGAAGAGATCCATATCGGGTGGAGCAATCTCCTTGAGACGGATCACGTACTCGGACTTGTCAGTGTCATTGGTCACCGGTCCCACCACAGCACCGACCGCATCGATCAGGAATGCTGCTTCGATCACTTCCGCGCGGGAGGCGAGGATCCGACCGTCGATCTTGAGATTGAAAGACTGAGATCTGGAAACCGGCTCCATCTCGTGGATGGTGTAGTTGCCATCGCCGGCAAATGATTCCAGGGTTGCGCCTTCCTCCTCGGCCTGAATCCGGGTTACCCAACCTGCGGAGTATTCTTCCAGAAGTGTCTTTGCCTGAGCTTCCTCGGCCGCCTTCAAGGCGGGCTCGATTGCTTCGTCATAGGTCATCGTTCTCTCGGGCAGCATCTCGACAACCCGGATGATGAAGTCCCCCTGGGTATTTGAGGCGACTGATTCGTAGAGATCTCCCGGCTTCACCGACCCCGGCGCTCGCCGTTCTTGCAGGAAGAAGGTCGCGTATGCGGCAGGGTTCTTGATGTCATTGTCGAGTTGATTCATTTCATTCTGAACAAAGGAAGGGATCTGTCGGACCTCGACGTAATCGAGCCCTTCCGGGAAAGCCTGCTCCAGGGGAACTGTTTCACCGGAATCTCGCATCGCCGTGAGGGAATCGAGGGCACTCTGAAGCAACTCGGCTTCTTCCACCCCTAATCGATCATTGACCAGGGTTCTGACCACTGTGTCGAAAACATCGATCAAAGGGCGAAGATCGTCCTCCGGAGTGGCACCTTCTGGAGGAACGTAATTGACCGGTCGACGAATTCTGTAGAGGGTGTTCTTGTCCTGTTCGTAACGAGCCTCCACCTCCTCGGCGGTCGGCTCGTACTCGATCTGATCTCGCATTCTACGGCGGTCGATGCGAACGACCTCGGCACCCAGTCGAATCTGTAGTACGAATTTCGACGGATCCGCGTTAAAGATCTCCTCCACATCGTCGGGAGTTACCACCTCCCTGGCTTGTTCCAGGAAATTATCACTGGAGATCTGTATCACTTCGAGAACACGCTTCTCGTAACTAGAAGCGTACTCCTCAAATACTTCTTTCTCCGTGACAACCGCTGCACCAACAACCGATTCGATCAAGGAACTCACTCGTAGCCCTCGGATCACCGTCTCCTCGAAATCCTTCTTGGACATGTTGATCCCGAACCGGTCGTCTGCCAGTGCGGTGCTATAGGTATCGAGATCGAAACGTGCAATCACTCTCTCGGAAGAGTAACCGGGGAACCGTTCCTGATAACTGCCGATCCACCCGGAACGTTCCATGACGCGAAACCAGGTGCAGATATCGAGAGCCGCCTCACGTACTCCCGCATCCTTGGCTGTATCACTGGGCTCGATTCCGACCCGATCGATCTCGTGTTCGTAAACAAATTGCCTGAGCACGTCATCGACAGTGGCCTGCTGGAAACGATCGGATCTGGCACCAAAAGGACCGAAACGACGAACATTCTGGAGCCACAGAGTTTCGGAGAGTTCCATCCGCTTCTCGATGAAATTATTGGCGGTAACCGTCTGGCCATTAATCTCGTATCTGCCGCCTGTAGCAGAATTTCTTGCATACCAACTGAACAGACCGGTCGCTGCAAAGGTGGGAGCAATAAACAGCAACAGGATGGTCATCATGACCTTCTCGTTACGTTTAAAGAAGCCGGTCGACATTTCTCGGACCTACCCCTCAGCAAGCAGCAGAAGTTACCAGTGAGATTGTAAACCAATACCGTCGTAGAACTCGGGATTCTAGGAGGTCGATCTCGATGCTGCAACGAGACTGGAGGGTTCTGTCCCGCCTCTGAACCACAAATTACGACGAATTCGGTCAATTGCCCCGTCACCGGGCCCGGTAAAACCGATCGCTACTCGACGATCTCGAGCAGTTCGATGTCGAAGATCAGGATCGCCCCTCCGGGAATCGTCGGTGGTCGCCCCTGGGGACCATAACCAAGCCCGGAAGGAATAATCAGTTTTCGTTTTCCGCCCACCTTCATCGACCCGACTCCCTCGGTCCAGCCCTTGATCACCCGGTTCAACGGGAAGGCTGCCGGAGTTCCTCGATCAACACTGCTATCAAACTTGGTTCCATCGACGAGGTAGCCGCTGTAGTGCACCTTCACCGTACTGGTCACAGCCGGAGGAGTCTCGCCAGTGCCCTCGACCAGGTCGAAATATGCAAGCCCCGAATCAGTTCTCACCATCTCCGCACCGGCAGTCACTCCCGATCCTGGAAACCGGGGAACAAACACGCGCTCGACGACGGTGCCCGTTTCCGTAACGATCACCTTCTCGGTCCGCTCCGAGGTCACCGTCACGATCTCATACTGAACTTCGATGCTCCCGACCCGCGCGGTTGCCGACCTGGCGATGCCACCGGTCAATTCTTGGGCCACCTTCACAGCATCTGCCAGTTTT
>JBBWWE010000088.1:0-6866 GCA_050256595.1 Planctomycetota bacterium | reverse complement strand
CCAGAGCTCAATTGCCTCCTTGTCACCACGCTTCATCGCCTTCTTGGCGATGCCGTTCTTGGTTCCACAATCGTGGCCGTTGACGACAACGTTCTGGGCCACATCAGCAAGTTTCCGCGTCAGGTAACCAGAGTCAGCGGTCTTCAGGGCGGTATCAGCCAGCCCCTTACGCGCACCGTGGGTCGAGGAGAAATACTCCAGAACTCGCAGCCCCTCGCGGAAAGAAGCCTTGATGGGAGTCTCGATGATTTCACCGGATGGCTTCGCCATCAGCCCGCGCATTCCGGCAAGTTGGCGGATCTGAGTGACACTTCCACGAGCACCCGATTCCACCATCACGAAGATCGGATTCACGTACTCATCCCCCGGCTTGGCATCTTCCTTGAGCCTCTGCATCAACTGATCGCCCACCATGTTAGTGGTGTGGGTCCAGCGGTCGATAATTTGACTACGACGTTCATCATTTGTGATCACGCCGTTTTGATGACGCTGCTCAATCTGCTCGACCTGCGCCTGCGTTTCGGCGATGAACTTCTCCTTCGTCGGAGGAATTCGAAGATCATCAACGCTGAAGGAAAGACCTGAACGGGTCGCTGCCTTGAAACCGAGGTTCTTCATATCATCGAGGAACTTCAACGTACAGCGGCGGCCCAGGATCCTGAAGCAGTCTGCGATGACAATGCGGAGATCTTTCTTGCTGAGCGCATGGTTGTAGAACGACATTTCATCGTAATCGAGAAGATCATTGAAGATGATTCTTCCCGGTGTGGTCTCGTGGAATCCGTTCTCATCGGGTTCCTGGACCACCCCGTGTTTGCTGACAATGACCTTGTCTTCCGGAAACCTGACCTTGATCCGCGCATGTCCGTGGACTTTGCCGGATCCAAGAGCGGTGTGGACCTCCTCGACACAGGAGAAATGGATCTGGCTCCCAATCATATCTTCCTTGTCGATGGTCAGATAGAAACAACCCATCACGATGTCCTGGGAAGGAGCGATGATCGGATTTCCGTGCGCAGGGGAGAAGATGTTGTTGGTCGATAGCATCAGATTTTGAGCTTCGAGTTGAGCCTCAATCGACAGTGGCAGGTGTACCGCCATCTGATCGCCATCGAAATCGGCGTTGAATCCTTCACAGACCAGCGGATGGACCAGAATCGCATTGCCCTCGATGAGAACCGGCTCGAAAGCCTGGATTCCCATGCGATGCAAGGTGGGTGCACGATTGAGCAGCACCGGATGGCCCTGGGTTACCTCTTCGAGGATGTCCCAGACCTCGTCGTCTTTTCGCTCGAGCATCTTCTTGGCACTCTTGATGGTATCGGCATACCCGAGTTCCTTGAGTCGTCGGATGATGAAGGGCTGGAACAGTTCCAGAGCAATCTTCTTTGGCAAACCGCACTGGTGCAACTGGAGTTCCGGACCCACGGCGATGACCGAGCGTGCAGAATAATCGACGCGCTTTCCGAGCAAGTTCTCCCTGAATCGACCCTGCTTGCCCTTGATCATGTCTGTCAGTGACTTGAGCGGACGATTATTCGAACCGAGCACCGGTCTACGACAACGGTTGTTATCGAACAGGGCATCGACGGAATGCTGGAGCATCCGCTTCTCGTTGCGAATGATCACCTCAGGCGCATTGAGATCGAGCAACTTCTTCAACCGATTGTTTCTGTTGATCAATCGGCGATAGAGATCATTGAGATCACTGGTGGCGAAGTTGCCGCTTTCGAGCAATACCAGCGGACGCAAATCGGGCGGAATCACGGGGACAGCTTCCAGGACCATCCACTCCGCTTTGTTTCCAGAGTTGAGCACGGTCCGGATGATCTTGAGTCGGCGAATCAGACTCGCTCTCTTCTGCTTCGACCTGGTATTGTCGTATTCGTCCTTCAACTCGTCGAAGAGCGAGGTCAAATCCAGGTTATTGATCATCGTACGGATCGCCTCGGCCCCCATGTCTGCTTCGAATTCGTCCCCGTACTTTTCACGGGCGAAACGATACTCCTCCTCACTGAGAAGGCTCTTGTCCTTGAGCGGCGTGTCACCGGGATCGATCACCAGGTAGTCCTGATAGTAGATCACCCGTTCGAGATGAGTCGTCTTCATGTCGAGCAGGTTGCCCAGACGAGACGGCATCGCCTTGAAGAACCAGATGTGCACGATGGGTGCTGCCAGGTTGATGTGCCCCATGCGCTCGCGACGAACACGCGAATGAGCCACCTTGACCCCACAGCGATCACAGATGATCCCCTTCTGCTTGATGCCCTTGTACTTACCGCAAGCACACTCCCAATCCCTTTCGGGACCGAAGATGCGCTCGCAGAAGAGGCCATCCTTTTCCGGGCGATAGGTCCGGTAGTTGATCGTCTCGGGCTTTCGAACCTCCCCCTGTGACCAGGAGAGGATGTCCGTGGGTGATGCCAGCCGGATATTCACGGCAGTGTAGTCATTCACCTTGTCGTAGACAGGCTCGATCATTGGATCACTTCTTTTCCAGTTCGAGGTTCAAACCAAGGCCCTTGATCTCATTGGTGAGTACGTCAAAGGAAACGGGAGTACCAGCTTGAAGACTGTTCTCACCTTTCACCATCGACTCGTAGATCTTGGCCCGACCATCGACATCGTCGGATTTTGCAGTCAACAGTTCCTGCAGAATGTGTGCAGCGCCGTAGGCCTCGAGTGCCCAGACTTCCATCTCTCCGAACCGCTGTCCCCCAAACCTCGCCTTTCCACCAAGTGGTTGCTGGGTAATGAGGGAGTACGGACCTGTCGCACGGGCATGGATCTTGTCATCCACCAGGTGATGCAGTTTCAGCAGGTACATCCGACCTACGGTGACCTTCTGTTCCATTGGTTCCCCGGTGCGACCATCATAGAGCACGGATTTCCCATCCACCGGGATCCCTGCCTTCTTGAGTTCACGCGCGATCTCAGCCTCTTTTGCTCCATCGAAAACGGGAGTCACGGCGCGGTAACCGAGTTTGTCCGCTGCCCAGCCGAGCTGGGTCTCGAGAATCTGGCCCAGATTCATCCGCGACGGTACACCGAGCGGATTGAGGATCACCTCGACCGGTGTCCCATCCTCGAGGAATGGCAGATCCTCTAGAGGCAGGATTCTGGAGATCACTCCCTTGTTGCCGTGGCGGCCGGCCATCTTGTCACCGACGGACAGATTTCTCTTCGTTGCCACGTAAACCTTGACCATCTCGATCACTCCGGGGGATAGCTCATCGCCGCGGGTCAGACGATTCACTTCGCGATTCTTGATGTCCTCGAGTTCTTCCATCCGCTGCTGGCGCTTGAACAGAGAAGTTTTCACCTGACTGTTCTTCTTCTCGGAGGAGCCGAAGAATTGCTCGGGATTCATGGCAATCTTGACCGTATGAACGCTCTTGGTTTCATAGAGTTCCTCGGTCTTGAACACGCGGCCGGTCAATGGATTTCTCGGCGTTGTCCCAAGAGCAGTCCGCAACTCCTCGAGCAATGTGTCGATCTCGACCATGATTTCCGCATGAGTTCGGGATTCGATCTCCTCTACTTTCGCCTTGATGGCTCTTCGCTCCTCGGGTGAATGCTCACTACGCCTGGAGAACTTCTTCGAATCGATCACCACTCCCTCGATACCTGAGGAAACCGTGAGTGACTCGTTCTTGACGTCTTCACCGGCACGACCAAAGATCGCATGAAGGAGTTTCTCTTCAGGGGAGAGTTCACTCTTGGATTTGGGAACAACCTTGCCAACCAGGATATCGCCCTGCGAAACACGAGTTCCGGTCTTTACGATTCCCTCGTCATCGAGTTTCGCGAGGACCCGTTCGGAAACGTTCGGAATATCGCGTGTAAATTCTTCGCGGCCCAGTTTCGTCTCCCTGACCTCGATCTCGAATTCATCGATGTGGATCGAAGTGTAGATGTCGTCTCGAACCAGTTGCTCGCTGACGATAATCGCATCCTCGAAGTTGTAGCCATCCCACGACATGAAGGCGACGAGGATGTTTCTTCCGAGCGACAAGATGCCGTCCTGGGTCGCCGCTCCATCTGCGATCACTTCACCTTCAGTGACCTCGTCACCCAGATTCACACAGGGGCGTTGATTCTGGCAGGTACGTTCGTTGAGCCCCCTGTATTTACGCAGTTCGATCCTCTCGCCATCTACCTCGATGTGGGTTGAATCGACAGAGGTCACCTTGCCTGAATAGGGAGATCTCAACACCATGCCCGAGTACTTCGAAACATGCTCCTCCATGCCCGTTCCCACAAGCGGAGGTTCGGTCTGCAACAAGGGCACTGCCTGGCGCATCATGTTCGAACCCATCAATGCTCGGTTCGCATCGTCGTGCTCCAGGAATGGAATCAGCGCAGCCGAGACGCCGATCAACTGTTTGGATGAAACATCCATCAATTGGATCTTCGATGGCTCCACCATGATGAACTCACCATTGTGCCGAGCCAGAACCAGATCACCGATCAGATTCCCCTGGTCGTCGACAGGAGTATCCGCAGGAGTCAGATAACGGTTTTCTTCCTCATCGGCTCTCAGGAATACAGTCTTATCAGCCTCGATCTGCGCCTTCCCGTTGCTCACCTTGAAGTAGGGCGTGATGAGAAAACCGTACTCATCGATCGTTGCAAAGACGCTGAGACTGGAAATCAGTCCGATATTTGTTCCCTCGGGAGTCTCGATGGGACAGATGCGGCCATAGTGAGAGATGTGAACGTCGCGGACCTCGAAGCCCGCTCGCTTCCTGTTCAATCCACCGGGGCCTAGCGCACTCAAACGACGCTCGTGAGTCAACTGTGACAGAGGATTGGTCTGGTCCACAACCTGGGATAGTTCACCGCGACCAAAGAAAAACTCAACCGAAGAAGAGATGGTCTTCGAGTTGATCACCGAACGAGGAGTCAGGTTTTCCGGCTCCATCATGCTCATGCGCTCCTGGACGGTGCGCTTCAGTTTCAAAAATCCTTTTCGCATCTCCTCGCCGGCAAGTTCCTCGATGGGACGAACACGACGGTTTCCGAGGTGATCGATGTCATCGAGTTTTCCTTCACGGTTACGCAACTTGAAGATGTAGTCGATCGATTCGAGGATGTCTTCGGGCTGGATCGTCTGCTCGGATTCCGAAATATCGAGTTCGAATTTACGGTTGATGCGAAAACGGCCAACCCGTCCAAGGCGATACTTGTTCGGGTTATAGAACTTGTCGAAGAAGAGTTCGCGCGCCTTCGCTGCCTGGGGAGGATTCCCGGGACGCAGACGCTGGTAAATCTTGATCAGGGCATCCTCGTAGTCGATGGAAGCGTCTTCCTTGAGAGTCTTGAGAATCAGGTCGTCAAACTGCTCGGGAAGCACCTTGAAACTCTTCTTGCCCCCGCGCTTGGCAATCATCTCCTCGGAGAAATATGAATTCAGGAAAGTCTCGGTGAAGACATCCCCTGTCTGCAGCAGAATCTCGCCGGTCTCCGCATCCAGGATGTCTTCGGCAGTGACCCGGCCACTCCGAACCTCGTCCTCTTCATCCCCCGTGAGCTTATCAATACTCTTGAGGCTGCCGACTCTGACGGTTTCGACATCGTAGAAGAGTTCCAGGATCGCTGTAGAAGTTCCGAACCGTTCATCCATCGCACGCAAGAGCATCGTCGCCGGAAACTTACCGCTCTGATCGATCCGGACCGTCAACGCACCCTTCTTGGTGACGTTGAACTCGACCCAGGAACCCCGCTCGGGAATGATCCGGCACGAATGTAGTCTGATATCTCCTGAGTGAATCTCTTCGCTGAAATCGACTCCCGGAGATCGATGCAACTGGCTAACGATGACTCGTTCGGACCCATTGACGATGAACTCGCCACCACCGATCATCATCGGTAGTTCTCCGAGGAACACCTCTTCCTCGATGGACTCCCCCTCTTTCTCCATCCGCAACCGGATCTTGAATGGGGCGCCGTGGGTCAGTTTCAACTGACGGCATTCATCGACGGTGTAACGCGGCCGTCCCAGGTCATAACCCAGGTAGGTCAACGAAATAGTTCCGTCGTAACTCTCGATGGGAAAGATCTCGCGCAAGATCGACTCGAGGCCGATGTTGTCGCGATCTGTCCAATGGACACCTTGCTGCAGGAACTGCGAGTAGGCATTCCTCTGCAATTCCATCAGATTCGGGATCTCCACCGTACGGATACCACCACCGAAGACCTTGACGTCACGGTCGTCTTTAGACTTCATGCTGAACTCTCTCTCGATTACTGAACATGGTCCGACCCGCACAAGGTCGTAACCCGTCCGTCCCAAGTCGAAATGCACTCGATATCGAGTACAGATCGGCAACCTTCGTTTCGAGGATCAATCCTCGAGCGAGGTAGACTGCTGCGGCAACCCGTTGACGGCTGCCCGGGACAGGTGAGGAAATCTTCCGGACGTGGGCTCCACCCCCGCCGTACCACTGATTTCCTAATCCCGGAGATGCACCCCCCGCATGGGTGCTCCCCCGCAATCGATGATCTAGATCACACTGACGACTCTGAGCACAACAAGAAGCAAGGAAATCAAACGCTTCCAGAGAGGTCACCCTCGCCGGGTTTGATTACTTCCGTTGAGGTACAGACCAGCTCTACTTGAGCTCTACGGTCGCACCTGCTTCTTCGAGCTCGCCCTTGACCTTCTCGGCATCCTCTTTCGATTTTCCGGCCTTTTTCGCTTCGGCATAAGCGGCGATTCCTTCTTCTTTTCCCCAGACATCGTTCCATTGGGGAGAAGGGGTCAGAGGAGGAGCGCCAGCCTGGCGACCCTTGTCGGTGTATTGGTGACACTGGATACAAACGAGTTTTGGTCCCTTCGGGGAGGCCACGTGAAGGAAGTGATT
>JBBWWE010000087.1:0-2214 GCA_050256595.1 Planctomycetota bacterium | reverse complement strand
GTCTCCGAGGTCTCAAAAGCCTTGCAACTCGACCGCACCTCTTTTCCACCGCGCGCAACTCTCTCCAGAGTCAGTCACTGGAAGAACCAGATGGTCTCCCCGGAACAAGCTTCTGAAGATACCGCGACTTTTCGTGACCGTGAGTTGGCGCGAATCTATTTCCGCTACCAGGAACTTCTGGAAGAGAGGAACGCAGCAGATTTCGATGATCTACTGCTACTACTTGTCCGGGTGTTGAGAGAACATCCGGATGTCCTTGAAAATTTGAGAGATCGCTTCCAGTTCGTGATGATCGATGAGTTCCAGGACACCAATCGCCCTCAATACCTGATCGCCAAGTTGCTCGCCGAGCAGCACAGGAACCTGTGCGTGACCGGAGATCCCGACCAGTCGATCTACTCCTGGCGAGGAGCGAGTCAGGACAATTTTCTGCGTTTTCGTGAGGATTTTCCGGAGCATTCGGTCGTCACCCTGGATCAGAACTACCGATCGACACCGCAGATTCTCGAGGTCGCCTCGCGACTGGCGGGGACTGAATTCGGCGAGAGAAAACTGTTCACCGACAACGAAAGTGGCCCCGAGGTGCGGGTCCAGAGAGTCAGCGACGAACGCGCCGAGCCTGCCCGCATCGCTGATCACATCGAGAGCTGGAAGGCAGAGGGAGTACCCGCAACGGAGATCGCAGTGCTGTACCGGGTCAACGCACTCTCTCGAACACTGGAAGAAGAGTTCGTACGGCGCCGTATCCTCTACTCGGTCATCGGCGGCATGTCATTCTACGAACGCAAGGAAGTCAAAGACATCCTCGCCTACCTTCGAGCCGCAAGATCGATTCGCGATGACGTGGCGTTGCTGCGAATCTTCAATGTCCCTGCTCGCGGTATCGGCAAGGTAAGCATCGAGAGATTTGTCGATGCTGCCCGCGATGCGAGACGAACCCTGGGTGAACACCTTCGTTCCGCCGAGGCACTCGATGCGCTCCGGGGAAAGGCGAAGAAGGGTGTCGAACACCTTCGCGAGATTCTCGCCACTCTCTCGGATAACTCCGAGAACTCTCTCACCGAGCAGGTGCAACTCGCCATCGAGGCGAGCGGGTATCTCTCTCATCTCGAGAAGTCAGAGCCTGAATCCTGGCAAGAGCGTGAAAGAAACCTGGAAGAACTCATCGCTGCCGCCTCCGAAACCGAGGAGATCCTGAGAAGCGTATCGGTCAGAGCTTCAGCGGAGGATCCCGAGTTTGAAGAACTGGATGCCCTGTCACTGTTTCTCGAGCGAATCGCTCTGGTCACCGATGCGGAGATGAAATCGACCGAAGAGGGACAGGTTTCGCTGATGACCTTGCATGGTGCCAAGGGTCTCGAGTTCGATCGGGTCATCATCATCGGGGTCGAAGAAACCCTGATCCCCCACTCGCTACACAATGCACCGGAGGGGATCGAAGAGGAGCGACGCCTCCTCTACGTCGGTGTCACCCGGGCTCGTAGAGAACTGGTCATGTCACATGCTTCCTGGCGAAGGCAATTCCATCAGCGAGAACCACGGCTTCCATCTTCCTTCTTCAAGGAACTGGAAGGAACTTCCATCGTCTTCGAGGGAGCAGAGCGCAGGGAAATCTCCCGGGGAGGATGGAAACAGGACCCGTTCGCTTACAACGCGAGCGATCCCATCCAGGAAGAAGACGATGGAATTCACCCCGGAGCCTGGATCCGTCACGAGATCCTCGGCCGTGGTGTCGTACTCAGCGCCCAGGGGCATGGAGCCTCGAAGAGAATCTCGGTCCGATTCGAACAGGGTGGTGAGAAACAACTCGTGGTCGCATATGCTCCGGTAACTCCGATTTCAGCGCCCGATGACGAATGGGATTCCTGTTGACCACGATCCATCCACCGACCCGATCGCGCTCGAGTAAAGCACCCATCTGGGTGCTGCTGGTGATGATGCTGGGAAGTTCCATCGGTTACGGACACGAACTGGTTGCAGGACTCGGCACACAGAGCACCTTCACCATCCGTGACGGCCAGGTGACGATGCTCTTCAATCTGGGCTGGAGTGTCCCGGCAGGTTTTCCGGTGCTGCAAAGTCTCGATCACGATGGAGATGATCGGGTCGATGAAAAAGAGTGGAGACCTTATCTCGTCTCCCGGATCGAGTCGCTCTTGCCGCTGCTGGAACTTCGTATCAATGGACACCGCATCGCCCTCGAACTGCTTCTGG